>NZ_JAIUKC010000142.1:0-21316 GCF_020177435.1 Saccharopolyspora sp. 7B
CGTGTTCTGCTGACGACCCAGCTCCGCCCCCACAGCAGCGGCCACCTCCGGATCCACCACCGCAAGCCGGTCGTTGAACGCAGCTGCACTTCCGGACGAGTTCATGGGACTCCTTCGACACCGGGAATCTGCACGGGAGCACTGGGGAGACGGCGGGTGAACGACCGGCCGGACGACTACCATCCAACTGAAATATCAGAAGGCTTCTGAGCGTAAGCAGCGGAATTCTCCGGGTCAAGGGTCCGAAGTCACCGAGGCGCGCGCCGCCGCACCCCGCCGCCGCCACCACGGCGCGACGCGCCCGGGCGGCGGCGCGCCGGGCCGTTCAGCCGTCCGCGTGCACCGCGGAGAAGAGGGCCGAATCGGCCCTTGACCGCTGCTCCCACCAGCGCTTACTCTGCCGTTCACTTGATATATCAGTCTTGCGCCCAGCTGTTCCGGTCGGTCCAGGAACACATCCGGAATCCGGCGTTCGGCTCGGTCAGGTCACCGCAGGCGGCGGCCCGTTCCGACACGTCCCCCCGTGCTCCGCGGAAGTCCGCATCGGACGACCACCGAACCCCACCACTCCCCCTTCTCCAGCCCGAGCTCCTGCCCCGTGGCACCAGTCCGCACCTGCCGTCCTCGCAGCGGTCGCCGCAGGCCGCCCGTTAGGAGACCAGCATGAGCACCCCACGCGTCGTCATCATCGGAGCCGGGATCGTCGGCACCAACCTCGCCGACGAGCTCACCGAACGCGGCTGGGACCGCGTCACCGTCCTCGACCAGGGACCGCTGCCGCTCACCGGCGGTTCCACCTCGCACGCCCCGGGACTCGTCTTCCAGACCACCGGGTCGAAGACGATGACCGAGTTCGCCACCTACACCAGGGACAAGCTCGCCGCGCTGGACGTCGACGGCGGGTGGTGCTTCAACCAGGTCGGCGGCCTGGAGATCGCCACCACGCCGGAACGGCTCGCCGACCTGCACCGCAAGCAGGGCTGGGCGACCTCCTGGGGGGTGCCCGGCACCGTCCTCGGGCCGGAGGAATGCGCGAAGCTGCACCCGCTGCTGGACCGGGACCGCGTCCTCGGCGGGTTGCACACCCCCACCGACGGGCTCGCCAAGGCCTCCCGCGCCGTCATCGCCCTCGCCCGCCGCGCCGAAGCCCGCGGCGCCCGCTTCCAGGGCTCCACCCGCGTTCTCGGCATCAACACCAGCGGCGGCAAGGTCACCGGCGTCGAGACCGACCAGGGCGAGGTGCCCGCCGACCTCGTGGTGTCCTGCGCCGGGTTCTGGGGCCAGGCCATCGGCGACATGGTCGGCATGCGGGTGCCGCTGCTGCCGCTGGCGCACCAGTACGCGCAGACCGACCAGCTGCCCGAACTCGCCGGGCGCAACGACCCGCGGATCGAGGCGCGGCTGCCGATCCTGCGCCACCAGGACCACGACCTGTACTACCGCGAGCACGACGACCGGCTCGGCATCGGCACCTACGCGCACCGCCCCATCCCGGTCGGGCTGCACGAGCTGCCGCAGGACGAGGACGCGCCCAGCGAAGCGGCGATGCCGTCGATGCTGGCGTTCACCGAGGAGGACTTCGCCGCGTCCTGGGAGCACAGCAAGCGGCTGCTGCCCGCGCTGCGCACCGCGAAGGTCGAGACCGGGTTCAACGGCGTCTTCTCCTTCACCCCCGACGGCGGGCCGCTGGTCGGCGAATCCCCGGACGTGGCCGGGTTCTGGATCGCCGAGGCGGTGTGGGTGACGCACTCCTCCGGCGTGGCCCGCGCCGTCGCGCAGCTGCTGGTGGACGGGCGCAGCGAGATCGAGCTGCACGGCTGCGACGTGCACCGCTTCGACGAGATCGAGGTGACCCCGCAGCACGCGGACGAGACCTCGCAGCGCAACTTCGTGGAGATCTACGACGTCAAGCACCCGCTGCAGCCGAAGTTCTCCCCGCGGGACCTGCGGGTCAGCCCGTTCCACGCGCGGCAGCGCGAACTCGGCGCGTTCTTCCTGGAAGCCCACGGCTGGGAACGCCCGCACTGGTACGAGGCGAACGCGCCGCTGGTCAAGGAACTGCCGATGGAGTGGCAGCCGCCGTCGCGGGACGCCTGGTCGGCGATGTACCACTCCCCCGTCGCCGCGGTCGAAGCGTGGAAGACCCGCACCGCCGTCGCCCTCTACGACATGACCCCGCTGAAGCGGCTGGAGATCTCCGGCCCCGGCTCGCTGGAATTCCTGGACCGGCTCACCACCGGGAAGATGGACAAGTCCGTCGGCTCGGTCACCTACACGCTGCTGCTGGACCGCGCCGGCGGCGTGCGCAGCGACCTCACCGTCGCGCGGCTCGGCGAACGGCTGTTCCAGGTCGGCGCGAACGGGAATCTGGACCTGGACCACCTGCGGCGGAACCTGCCCGACGACCACGGCGTGCAGGTCCGGGACATCACCGGCGGCACCTGCTGCGTCGGGGTGTGGGGGCCGCTGGCCCGGGACCTGGTGCAACCGCTGAGCCGGGACGACTTCTCCCACGATGGCTTGAAGTTCTTCCGCTGCAAGCGGGCGCACATCGCGGGCATCCCGGTCACGGCGATGCGGGTGTCCTACGTCGGCGAGCTCGGCTGGGAGATCTACACCAGCGCCGAGTACGGGCAGCGGCTGTGGGACGTGCTGTTCGAGGCGGGCCGCGAGCTCGGCGTGGTTCCCGCGGGGCGCGCCGCGTTCAACAGCCTGCGGCTGGAGAAGGGCTACCGGGCCTGGGGCGCGGACATGACCACCGAGCACGACCCGTTCGAAGCGGGCGTCGGGTTCGCGGTCCGCCGGAACAAGGGCGACTTCGTCGGCAAGGACGCGTTGGAAGGCCGCGACCAGAATTCGGTGTCGCGGCGGCTGTCCTGCCTGACGATCGACGACGGGCGCAGCGTGGTGCTCGGCTCGGAGCCGGTGTTCGTCGACTCGGCGCCCGCCGGGTACGTCACCTCCGCGGCGTTCTCGCACACCCTCGGCTTCCCCATCGCCTACGCGTGGCTGCCCGCGTCGGCGGAACCCGGGACCTCGGTGGAGATCAAGTACTTCGACCGGATGGTGCGGGCCACCGTCGCCGCCGAACCGCTCGTCGACCCGGAGATGCACCGCATCCGCCGGTGACCCCGGACCTCTCGCGAGGTGAGCGGCCCGCGCGACCGAGCGGATGGGCTGCCGGACCGTTCACCTGGAACGGGTTTCCCGCACTACGACGAAGGATGCTGATGCGCACGGATTCGATCGACACCTTCCTGCAGGGCCTCGCCTCCCGCGATCCCGCACCGGGCGGCGGCGCCACCGCCGCGCTGCACGCCGCGCAGGGCGCCGCCCTGGTCGCCATGGTGGCGCGGTTCAGCGACGGTGCGAAGTACGCCGAGCACGCAGCGGAGATCGGCGCGGTGCTGGCGGAGGCCGACGAGCTGCGCGGGCTGGCGCTGGACCTGGTGGAGCGGGACGCCACCGCGTTCGGCGCGGTCGGCGCCGCCTACGGCCTGCCGAAGGACACCGCGGAGGCGAAGTCCGCCCGGTCCCGGGCGATCGCGGCGGCGCTGGCCGAGACGAGCCGGGTGCCCGTCCAGGTCATCGCGGTCGCCGACCGGGTCGTGGGCCTGGCCGAGCGGTTGCGGCCCGTCGGCAACCGCAACGTGATCACCGACATCGCGGCGGCCGCGGACGCGGCGCGCGCGGCGGCCTCCACCTCGCGGGTGAACGCGGAGGTGAACCTGCCCGGCGTCGCCGCCCCGCCCCCCCGGGACGCGCTCGCGGCGGCGATCGCCGAGGCCGCCGACGTCCTCCACCGAGCCGATGAGACCACCACCGCGGTACGGGAGCAGATCCAGCGATGACCACTTCACCCGCAGTGCCCGACACCGGCTCGCCGGCGGCCGGCCGGTCCGGAACCGCCGTGCCCGCAACCGATCCGACCACGACCGGCGCGACCCCACCGGTGGAGACCGCGGTGCTGGACGGCACCGGCCCGGCCCGCGCCATCCGGGCCGAGGTCGCCGCCGCCGCGGCCGAGCTCGCCGCCGCGGGCGTGCCCGCCCGGCTGGCCGTCGTGGTGGCCACCGACGACGAGTCGAGCGCCTGGTACGTGCGCTCGATCGCGAAGGCGGCCGCGAAGTCCGGCGTGGAGTGCGAGGTCGTGGACCTCGGCGCCGACGCCTCCGCGGACCGCATCCGCGAGGAGCTCGCGGCGCTGAGCCGCGAACCGGAGGTGCACGGCATCATCCTGCAGACCCCGCTGCCGCCGGGCGCCGACTTCGAGGAACTGGCCTCCTCGATCGCACCGGACAAGGACGTGGACGGGGCGAACCCGCTGTCGGCGGGCCGGCTCGCCGCCGGACTGCCCGCGTTCCCGCCCGCGACGGCCGCCGCGGTACTCGCGGTGCTGGACCACCACGGCGTGCCGCTCGCGGGGCGCGACTGCGCGGTGGTGAGCCGCTCCACCGTGGTCGGGAAACCGGTGGCGCAGCTGCTGCTGGGGCGGGACGCGACGGTGATGATCTGCCACCGCCACACCGCGGACCTGGCCGCGCGCACCCGGACGGCGGACGTGCTGGTGGTGGCGGCCGGTCGGCCGGGCCTGATCGCGGAGCAGCACGTGCACCGGGGTTCGGTCGTGGTGGACGTGGGCACCAATCCGACGCCGGACGGCGGGTTGGTCGGCGATGTCGACCCGGCGGTGTCCGGCCGGGTCGCGGCGTTGACGCCGGTGCCGGGCGGGGTGGGGCCGGTGACGACGGCGCTGCTGCTGCGGCACACCGTGCGGGCCGCGCTCGCGGAGTCCGGCGGTTAGGCAGCGGTCAGCGGCGCGGTGCGGACCGCGCCGCCTCCGGAAACCTCCAGGTGGGGAGCGCACATGACCCTCTCAGTGTTCGACCTGTTCAAAGTGGGCATCGGGCCGTCGAGTTCGCACACCGTCGGCCCGATGCTGGCCGCGTTCCGGTTCGTGGCGCGGCTGCGCGAGTCCGGGGTGCTGCCCCGGACGGCGGCGGTGCGCTGCGAGCTGTTCGGCTCGCTGGGCGCGACGGGCCACGGCCACGGCAGCGTCCCGGCGGTGGTGCTGGGTCTGCTGGGCGAGCAGCCGCACCTGGTGGACCCGGTGCGCACCGAACCGGACGTGCGGGCGGTGCGGGAGGAGGGCCGGATCAGCCTCGGCGGCGAGCGCAAGATCGCGTTCTCGGTGGAGCGGGACGTGGTGCTGCACCGGCGGAAGCGGCTGGAGTTCCACACCAACGGGATGCGCTTCGACGCGTTCGACGCGCACGGGGAACCGCTGCTGCGCCGCGAGTTCTTCTCGGTCGGCGGCGGTTTCGTGCTGGACGAGGACGAGGCGGGCCGGCCGGTGCTGGTGGCGGGCGGGCCGGAGGTGCGCTTCCCGTTCCGCACCGGCGCGGAGCTGCTGGCGCGGGCCCGGGAGTCCGGTTCGCGGATCAGCGACGTGATGCTGGCGAACGAGCTGTCCTGGCGGCCCGAGCAGGAGACCCGGGACGGCCTGCTGCACATCTGGTCGGTGATGCGGGAGTGCGTGGACAACGGCGCGCGCACCGGTGGCGTGCTGCCGGGCGGCCTGCGGGTGCGGCGCCGGGCCAAGGAGCTGCGGGAGCGGCTGGAGTCCGGGGTCGACGAGAGCGACGCGCTGCACGCGATGGAGTGGGTGACGCTCTACGCGCTGGCGGTGAACGAGGAGAACGCGGCGGGCGGCCGGGTGGTGACGGCGCCGACGAACGGCGCGGCCGGGATCGTGCCGGCGGTGCTGCACTACGCGCATCGGTTCCTGGCCGGGTTCGACGAGGACGCGGTGGTGCGGTTCCTGTTGACGGCGGGCGCGATCGGCGTGCTGTTCAAGGAGAACGCGTCGATCTCGGGCGCCGAGGTGGGCTGCCAGGGCGAGGTCGGGTCGGCGTGCTCGATGGCCGCCGCCGGCTTGGCGGAGGTGCTGGGCGGCACCCCGGAGCAGGTGGAGAACGCCGCCGAGATCGGCATCGAGCACAACCTGGGCCTCACCTGCGATCCGGTGGGCGGCCTGGTGCAGATCCCGTGCATCGAGCGGAACGCGGTGGCCTCGATCAAGGCGATCACCGCCGCCCGGATGGCGCTGCGCGGCGACGGCGAGCACCACGTCTCCCTGGACAAGGCGATCAAGACGATGGGCGAGACCGGGGCGGACATGAAGGACAAGTACAAGGAGACCGCCCGCGGCGGCCTCGCCCTCAACGTCGTCGAGTGCTGACGACCCCGACAGCGATCAGAGCCGTGCGAGCACAGGAGGAACGATGACCAGGAAGTTCACCCTGACGTTGAGCTGCCCCAACCGCAGCGGCATCGTCCACGCGGTCAGCAGCTACCTGGTGGGCCAGGGCTGCGACATCGCCGAGCACCGCCAGTTCGACGACGGCGTGAAGGGCCGGTTGTTCCTGCGCACGCAGGTGACCGCGGACCGCGAGGTGGACTTGGAGGTGGTGTCGCGGAGCTTCGAGCCGGTGGCCGCGGACTTCGAGATGGACTTCTCGTTCGACGCGGACCGCGACGCCCGGGTGCTGGTGATGGTGTCGAAGCTGGGCCACTGCCTGAACGACCTGATCTTCCGCTGGCGCTCGGGCGGGTTGAGCGCGGACATCGTGGCCGTGGTGTCGAACCACGAGACGTTGCGGCCGATGGCGGAGTCGGCGGGCCTGCCGTTCGTCCACGTGCCGGTGACGCCGGAGACGAAAGCCGCAGCGGAGGCCCGGCTGCTGGAGCTGGTGGACGAGTACGACGTGGAACTGGTGGTGCTGGCCCGCTACATGCAGGTGCTCTCGGACGAAGCGTGCAAGGCGCTGGAGGGCCGGGCGATCAACATCCACCACTCGTTCCTGCCCGGCTTCAAGGGCGCGAAGCCGTACCACCAGGCGTATTCGCGCGGGGTGAAGCTGGTGGGCGCGACGGCCCACTACGTGACGCCGGACCTGGACGAGGGCCCGATCATCGAGCAGGAGGTGATCCGGATCGACCACACGCACGACCCGGTGGCGCTGCAGGCGGTGGGCCGGGACGCGGAGGCGCTGGCGCTGTCCCGGGCGGTGCGCTGGCACTGCGAGCGGCGGGTGCTGCCGAACGGGCACAGCACCGTGGTGTTCCGGTGATCGGTTCCGGCCGCGGCTCTTGACATCGCAGCCGCGACGCGCTGCCATCTGTAGCGCAATGCGCACCCCGTTGCCATTCGTGCAACGACTCGACTTCCACTCAGCAGCCACCGCGCGGATCCGCCGCGCGGTGCGTTTCCGACGTTCCGCGGGCGGCCCCTGCGCCCGCCGGTTCCGATGCCGTAGCGAGTTGTGTCCCCTTCCCCTCTGCCGCGAGGAGCATTGCCATGACCACCGGTGAGCTGTCCACTCCCGACACCGGCGAAGCGCTGCCCGAGAGTCTGCGCGAGACGCTGGCCGGTTACTACTACACGGACCCGTCGATCTTCCGGACCGAGCAGGAGGCGATCTTCGAAGCGGGGTGGTTCTGCGCGGTGCTGAGCGCGGACCTGGCCCGCCCCGGGCAGTACGAGACGGTGCAGATCGGCCGGGAGAGCGTCGTCGTGACCCGCGGCCGGGACGGCGCGATCAAGGCCTACCTGAACGTGTGCCGGCACCGCGGGGCCCGGCTGTGCACGGAGGAGAAGGGCGAGGTGCGGCGCTCCTTCCAGTGCCCGTACCACGCGTGGACGTACGGCCTGGACGGCAAGCTGGTGGCCGCGCCGAACCTGAACGCGATGCAGGACATCGACCGCGTCGAGTACGGCCTGCACACCGTGCACGTGCGGGAGTGGCTGGGGTACGCGTGGCTGTGCCTGGCCGAGGACCCGCCGTCGTTCGAGGAGACGGTGATCGGGGACGTGACGAACCGCCTGGGGTCGCCGGAGGCGATCGTCGGCTACCAGGTGGCGGACCTGAAGCTGGGCAGGCGCATCGAGTACGACGTGAAGGCGAACTGGAAGCAGATCGTCGAGAACTTCATGGAGTGCTACCACTGCGCGACGATCCACCCGGAGCTCACCGAGGTGCTGCCGGAGTTCGCCGACGGCCTCGCCGCGCAGTACTTCGTGGGCCACGGCGCCGAGTTCGGCGAGGAGGTGCAGGGCTTCACGGTGGACGGTTCGGCGGGTCTGGAGCGGATTCCGGGTGTGCAGGAGGACCAGGACCGCCGCTACTACGCGATCACGGTGCGCCCGCAGGTGTTCATCAACCTGGTGCCCGACCACGTGGTGTTCCACCGGATGTTCCCGCTGTCGGCGGAGCGCACCATCGTGCGCTGCGACTGGCTGTACCTGCCGGAGGTGGTGGAGTCGGGTGCGGACATCGATCGGTCGGTGGAGCTGTTCCACCGGGTGAACCAGCAGGACTTCGACGCGTGCGAGCGCTGCCAGCTGGCGATGGATTCGCGGTCGTACCGCAAGGGCGGGGTGCTGGTGCCGAGCGAGCACCACATCGGTGAGTTCCACGACTGGGTGCGCGAGCGGGTCGGCTGAGCGCCGTTCTCCCGGCCCGGGAACGGTCCCGCCCGAGCCGCGGCCGCTTGATTCTCCGGGCGCGGCAACGGTTTCCGCCGGTGCGGACGCGTACTGCGCCGGGTGCGGCTGCGGGCGGAACGGGAGCCCGCGGCGCGGAGCCGGACAGGACGCACCAGGGCCGCGCGGACGACGCGGCGCAGACCCCGACACGGCGCAGCGCAGGGCCGGGCGGCGCAACGCGGAGCCGGGCGGCACTGGACCGGACAGCGCCGGGCCAGGCAGCACGGGACCGGGCAACGCAGAGCCGGGCAACGCCGCGCCGGGCAGCGCAGCACCGGTCAGCGCGGATCGCCTACTGCCGCGGGCTCTCCAGCGGCACGCCGTCGGCGGACAGCGGCGGCGGCGGGAGCTCGGAGCTGGAGGTCAGCGGTGCCGCCCCGTCCAGCGGCCGACCGGCCTGCTCGCTGAGGAACCGCGTGCTGACGACGCCGACGATCCCGGCCCCGACCAGGAAGTAGCCCGGCCAGTCGAGGTTCCCGGTCGCGGTGGCCAGCGCTTCGATGATCGTCGGCGCGGTGCCGGCGAACAGCGACACGGCGAGGTTGAACAGCACCGCCAGGCTGCTGTACCGGATCATGGTGGGGAACAGCGCGGGCAGCGTGGACGGCGAGACGGCCGCGAAGCACACCAGCGCCAGCCCGATGATGAGCAGCCCGGCGACCTGCCCCACCAGTCCTCCGCGCAGCAGCCAGACCGCGGGCAGTCCCAGCAGGACCAGCCCGACGCTCCCCGTCATGAGCACGGGTTTCCGCCCGACGCGATCGCTGAGCCGCCCCACCGAGACGATCACGCACAGCATCAGCACCATGACGACGACCTGGAGCGCGGTGGCGACCTCGGGGCTGCTGCCGCCGAGCCCGTAGCGCGGCAGCGTGCCGGTGAGGTAGGTCGGGACGTAGTTCGTCAGCACGTAGTTCGTGACGTTCCAGGCCACCACGATGCCGACGGCGACGAGCGCGGCCGCCCGGTACCGGGTCACCACGATCTGCAGCGCGCGCCGGGAGGACATCGTGGCCAGCGCTGGTGAGCGTTCCATCAGCTGCCGGAACGCCGGGGTGTCCTCCAGCCGCAGCCGCAGGTAGATGCCGGTGATGCCCAGCGGCAGCGCGAGCATGAACGGCACCCGCCAGCCCCAGGAGAGCAGATCCTGCTCGGGCAGCACGGCGATCACCGTCCAGCACACCCCGGCGCCGAACGTGTAGCCGGTGAGGGTGCCGAACTCCAGCCAGCTCCCGAAGAAGCCGCGCCTGCGGTCCGGCGAGTACTCGGCGATGAGGGTGAGCGCGCCGGTGTACTCGCCACCGGCGGAGAAGCCCTGCAGCATCCGCACGAACAGCACCAGCAGCGGCGCGGCGACGCCGATCGCCCCGTAGCTCGGGATCAGCCCGAGCAGCACGGTGGACACGGCCATGAGCACGACGGTGGCGGAGAGGACCTTGGTGCGCCCGATCTTGTCGCCGAGCCTGCCGAACACGAATCCGCCGAGCGGGCGCATCAGGAACGCGGCCGCGAACGCGCCGAGGGTGTAGGCGGTGGCCCACTGGCCGCCGTCCGGGAAGAACACCCGGCCGAGCACGACGGCCGCGAGGTAGGAGTAGATCCCGAAGTCGTACCACTCCGCGACGTTGCCGATCGCCGCCGCGGCGACGGCGCGCCGGACGGTGCGCTCCTCCTCCACGACCGGCCGGCGGAAGGCCCGCCTGGGCCGCTTCGAGCGGTCGATCATGAGGTCTCCCCCGATGCGCGCTGCCGCGCCGTTCCCGGCCGCCCCGTCCCCTTCGACGCCAGGTCCGTGGTTGATATATCTGTTGCACGATAAGTGGTGGTCAGGACCGGGTCAACACGCCGTTCCGGTGCCCTCGCGGCCCCCTTGGAGCCCGCTGAGGAACCCCTCGCGGGCACCGGCCGGCGGGCACTCTCCGGCGACGGCGCGCCGCGAACTTCCCACAGCAACAGGGGTTTTCGCTACCGGCGGGTTTCCGCGCGTTACACCCGCGGCAACTCTCAGGCCTCCGTGGGCGCCGATTCGCCCGCTCGGCGGGGACGGCGAATTTCATCGTTGACGACCAAGGTGACGAGCCTCATTCTATCGGTTGCGCATTGCAGTACGGGTTCCGCCATCTGCAACAGGAGGCCAGAATGATTCCAGTGGGCGCGCTGTCCGACATCCCTCCCGGCGAGTCGGCCCGGGTGCAGGGCGAGGTGGCGATCGCTGTGTTCAACGTGGACGGCGAGCTGTTCGCCATCGACGACACCTGCACGCACCAGGACGCTTCGCTCTCCGACGGTTGGCTCGAAGGCTGCGCGGTCGAATGTCCGCTGCACGCGGCCTGCTTCGACCTGCGCACCGGCCGCCCCAGCGGCCCACCCGCCAAGAAACCCGTGCGCACCCACCGGGTCACCGTCGACGACGGGATCGTCTACGTGCTCGAGAGCAGCGACGTCGACGCCGTCGCCGGTGCGGTCGTGGAAGAGGTGAGTTGATTGCGCGAGATCACCGTCGTCGGAGCCTCGCTCGCCGGTCTCACCGCGGTCCGCGCGCTGCGCGAGCACGGCTTCGACGGGCGCATCGTCGTCGTCGGCGACGAGGAGCACGCCCCGTACGACCGGCCCCCGCTGTCCAAGGAGTTCCTCGCGGGGACCGCCTCCGAGGACGACATCGCCCTGACCGAACCGGACGACTCCGCGCTGGAAGTGGACTGGCGGCTGGGCCGCGCGGCCACCGGCCTCGACCTCCGGAACCGGGCCGTGCTGCTGGCGGACGGCGAGCGGATCACCTCCGACGCCGTCGTGCTCGCCACCGGTGCCCGCGCCCGCGCGCTACCAGGACAGGTGCCGGAGGGCGTCCGGACGTTGCGCACCCTCGACGACGCCCGCGCCCTGCGGGAGGAACTCGTGCCGGGAGCACGCCTGGTCGTCATCGGCGCCGGCTTCATCGGCGCCGAGATCGCCTCCACCGCGGTCGGGCTCGGCGTCGAAGTGGACGTCGTCGAGGCCGCCGCCGTCCCGCTGCAGCGGGCGCTCGGCCCCGAGATGGGCGAGGTGTGCGGCCGGATGCACGCCCGCAACGGGGTGCGGATCCACGTCGGCACCGGCGTCGCCGAACTGGTCGGCGAGCCCCGGGTGACCGCCGTCCGGCTCGCCGACGGCCGCGAACTGCCCGCCGACGTGGTCGTGGTCGGCATCGGGGCGCAGCCGAACGTGGAATGGCTGGAAGAGTCCGGGATCCCGCTGCGGGACGGCGTGCGCACCGACGCGGCGGGGCGGACCGAGGTGCCGGAGGTGGTGGCGGTCGGCGACTGCGCCAACGCCCACCGGGACTACACCGCGGAACCGCTGCGGCTGGAGCACTGGACGAACGCCGCGCAGCACCCGGCCGCCGCGGCCGCCGCGCTGCTCGGCACCGAGCACTCCGCCCCGGCGCACCACGCCGTCCCGTACTTCTGGTCCGACCAGTACGGCAGCAAGATCCAGTTCGCCGGGCACCGCACCCCCGGCTGCACCGTCCGGATCGAGGAGGGCGACGTGGACTCCGGCGAGTTCCTGGCGCTGTACCTGGATTCCGCGGACGAACCGGTCGGGGTGCTCTCGGTCGACCGGGCCAAGTCGTTCGGGCGCTGGCGGCGGCGGCTCGCCGCCAGGTTGTGAACGCGCACCGGGTCCGGTCGCGGCCGTGACCACGTCCCGGAGGGAGCGAGGTGCCCCCGCTCCTCGCTCCGCCCGGCGGATCACACCACCGCGCGGATGGCCTCCTCGAAACCGAGCACGTGGTCGCAGGCCAGCTGCTCGGCTTCGTCGGCGGACCGCGCGCCGATCGCGCGCAGCAGCCCGGAGTGCTCGCCGACGTGGCTGTCGAAGTGCGACATGCGTTCCAGGAACAGGCAGAAGATGCGGGTGGCGAGGTTGTCGTAGCGCACCAGGGTGTCCTCCAGGTGCGGGTTCCCCGCGGCGCGGTAGATCGCGCGGTGGACGTGCAGGTCCCAGCGCATCAGCTCGTCCCTGGTCAGCGAGCGCACGTCGACCTCGTCGAGCTCGTCGGCCATCTCGACCAGCTCGGCCAGCACGGCGGCGCTCGCGGATTCGGCGGCGCGGCGGGCCGCCAGCGGTTCCAGCTGCACCCGCAGCTCGGAGATGTAGGCGAGGTCGGTGATGTCCACCGCGGTCGCGAAGGTCCCCCGGCGCGGATAGGACACCACGAGCCGGTCGATCTCCAGCCGCTTCAGCGCCTCGCGGACCGGTGTCCGGCCGACGTCGAGCGATTTCGCCAGCGCCACGTCGTCGATCGCGGTCATCGGCGGGATGTCGAGCATGATGAGCCGGTCGCTGATCTCCGCGTACGCCTTGTCGGCCAACGACGCGTAGACGGGTTCATCGGTGGTCGTCGGGTTCATCGCGGCCTCGGCTCCACCGAGGGGCGGTCGATTCCGCACATCTTGAGCCTTGACATATCAGCACTGTATCTGTTGGAGGTCTGTGCACGAACAGAACCCGGGCCGGTTTCCGCTCGGTGGAACGCGCGCGGGGGGGGCACCGTTCGTGGCGCGGCCGGGGTGTTCCGGGGCTCCGGGTTCAGCGCTTCTTGCCGCTGCGCTTGGCGGCCACGCAGTCCGGGCAGGTCGGCATGCCGCTGAACATGGTCTCGGCGTAGGTCTTGTCCAGGAACGCCTTGCCGCACAGCGAGGTGGCCAAGCTGTCCCAGGGCGAGACCTTCCCGCAATGCCGGATGCCGTCGTGCACGATGTCGGTTGCCATGAGCCTTGCCTCCAGCTCTAGTGCCCTCTTCCGAATGAACAACTCCCCGATCGGACGTCCACTCCAGCACGTTCGGTAACCAGAAGGCAGCTCATTCCGCCGCTCAACGCCGTGCGGTCACCCCATTGCGGCCAGCGGTAGATCAAGATTCGGCCGAAGTGATGACCTTGTGCATTGTTCAACCTCTTCCTGCTGGGCCGATCGGGTGTGATCACCAGGGCGCTGGTCCGACGGGGCGGCGACCGGCGCGGACGGCGGAACCGCCTGCGCCGGCCCCCGGATCCCGGTTCACAGCGCGGCGAGCACCTGCTCGGCCATCGGGCCGCTCGACGCCGGGTTCTGACCGGTGAACAGGTTCCCGTCCCGCACGGTGAACGGCTGGTAGGCGGGCCCGCTCTCGTGCACCGCGCCCCGCTCCCGCAACCGGCTCGCCAGCAGCCACGGCGCGCCGTCCGCGGTGCCGAACAGCCGCTCCTCCTCATCGGTGAACGCGGCCATCCGCCGCCGCGCGAACCGCCAGTCCCCCGCCTCGTCCACGGCGCTGAGCAGCGCGGCCGGGCCGTGGCAGACCGCGGCGATGGCGACGCCGGCGCGGTCCGCCGCCACAAGCAGCCGGCCGAGGTCGGGGTCCTCGTGCAGGTCGACCACCGGCCCGTGCCCGCCGGGCAGCACGATCGCCGCGTAGTCGTCGAGCACCACCTCCGCCAGCGGCAGCAGCGGACCGAACTCGTCCAGCGCCGTCGCCGCGTGCGCCACGTGGCGGGCGCAGTCCGGCCCGGCGATCTCCGGGTCGGCGCTGTGCCGGTCCAGCGGCTGCCGCACCCCACCCGGCGAGGCGAAGTCAACCGCGAACCCGGCGGCGGCGAACACCGCGTGCGGCGCGGCGACCTCCTCCGCCCAGTAGCCCGTCGGGTAGGCCGACCCGTCGGTGCGGACCCAGGTGTCGGCGGCGGACATGACGATCAGGACCTTGCGCATCGGGCGCCTCTCTCCTTCGACGGCCGGGGGTTCCTCCCCGGTTCGACCACCAGCCTGGTCGCCGGGGCGCGCCGGAACCGGCGCATCGCGCGCCCTGCCGGTGCGCGGACCCGCGAACCTGGGACTCGGCGGTCCACCCGCACGCCCCCGCGGGCGCCCGGACGGCGGGAGAATCGCGGGCATGGCCCAGCACAACCGCGAACTCGCCGACTTCCTGCGCCGCGCCCGCGGGCTCGGTGATCCGGCCCGCGCCGGACTGCCCGCCGACGGGCGGGTGCGGCGCGTTCCCGGGCTGCGGCGCGAAGAGGTCGCGCTGCTCGCCGGGGTGTCCACCGACTACTACGCGCGGCTGGAACAGGGACGGCGGATCACGCCCTCCCCCGCCGTGGTCGCGGCGATCGGCCGGGCGCTGGACCTGGACGCCGCGGGCCGCGCGCACCTGGCGACCCTCGTCGGCCGGACCGCGAGCCCGCGCCGCAGGCCGAACTCGGTGCAGCGGCTCCGGCCCGGCGTCCACCAGCTGCTCGACTCGCTGGACGGCGAACCGGCGCTGGTGCTCGGCAGGCGCACCGACGTGCTGGCGAGCAACCGGATGGCGCGGGCGCTGTTCACCGACTTCGAGCGGATGCCCGCGGCCCGGCGCAACTACGCGCGCTGGATGTTCCTCGACGACGGCGCCCGGGAGCTGTTCGCGGACTGGGAGGTGCACGCGCGGACGACCGTGGAGAGCCTCCGCCTCGACGTCGGCGCGGACCCCGAGGACCGGGCGGCGGTGGCGCTGGTCGCGGAACTGCGCGCGGGCAGCCGGGAGTTCGGCCGGTGGTGGGACGAGCACCGGGTGCACCAGCGCACCCACGGGTCGAAGCGGTTGCGGCACCCGGTGGTCGGCGAGCTCACCGTCGAGTACGAGACCTTCGCGCTGCCCGGCGATCCGGACACCACGCTGTTCGTCTACACCGCCGAACCCGGCTCGTCCTCCCGCGAGGCGCTGGGGCTGCTCGCCAGCTGGGGCGTGCCCACCCGGTCGCGGTGACCGGCGAGGTTTTTCCCCTCGGAAAGGGGAATTCCGGTCCCGCCCGGCGGGCGGCTCCGGCATCATCCCTACCGTGGGAGCCGGTGGCGCCGAGGCACCGTCGGTCGAGTGCGCGACACCGCGCGCACCCCCTTCAGCTCTTGGAGTCGCCCCGTGCGCGTGCTGTTCTGCGCCGTCCCCGCCTACGGCCACCTCCTGCCGCTCGCCCCGCTGATCGAGGCCGCGCTCGCCGACGGGCACCAGGCGGCGGTGCTGACCAGCGGCGACATGCGGCTCGCGGTCGAGGACGAACTGGCGGCCGGGGTGCAGCTGCTCGCCGCCGGTCCGACGGCGATCGAGTTCACCGCCGAAGCCGCGCGCCGCACCGGGACCGACGTGATGCGCCCGGCGCCGGAGGTCGTCGGGGAGGTCTTCGGCGCCTGCCGCTTGGAGCTCGGCGGTGCCGAGTCCGTCGAGCGCGCGCGGGACTGGGCACCGGACCTGGTGATCGCCGAGTACTACGACACCACCGGCCCGCTCGTCGCGGCCGCACTCGGAATCCCTTGGCACCAGGCGGGAATCGGCCCGGCGGTGCCGCCGGAGCTCGCCGAGCTGATCGGGACTTCGGCGGCCCGCTACCACCGCGAGGCCGGGATCGTCCCCGAACCGCCCACCACCTACCTGGACCCGTGGCCGGAGGAGTTGCAGGAGCCGGGCTGGTCCAGCGCGGTGCCGCCGCTGCCGATGCGCGGCCGGGCGCACCGCCGCCCCGAGGGCCGGGAGGCGCCGCAACGCGGATTCGCGACCGCGGACCGGCTGACCGCGCTGGTCACGCTGGGCACCGTCTTCTCCGACCCGCAGGTGCTGGACGAGTTCGTCGCGGCCGTGTCGAGCAGGCCGCTGAACCTGCGGGTCACGCTGGGCATGGCCCACGGCGCGGGGCCGAACGCGGCGCGCGCCGACGAGGTGCGCGACTCGCCGAGATCCACTACGTGCCGTTCGCACCGCTGGACGACCTGCTCGACGGGGTGGGCGTGGTGGTGGGCGCCGGTGGTTCCGGCACCGTGCTCGGCGCGCTGAGCCGCGGGATTCCGCTGGTGCTGTGCCCGCAGGGCGCGGACCAGCCGACCAACGCGGCGCGCGCGGCGGCCGCCGGGGTCGCGGTCGTCGTCGACTCCCCCGCCGGGATCGCCGCGGCGATCGAGCAGGTGATGTCCGATCCGTCGTACGCGCAGCGGGCCGCGGCCGTCGCGGCGGAGCTCAGCACCCGTCCCGCGCCCGTGGACGTGCTGCACGCCCTCACCGGCTCCCCCGAACCCGTGGTCTGACCGCCCGGACGAACGGCCCCGGTCGAACGGGCCGCTCACCCCGGATCAGCCGGTGGTGCGCACCTCTCGGCCGTCGTCGTAGCACGAGATCCGCACGTCGGACACCTCGACCGGTGCGGCGAGCTCGGCCTGCGGGTCGTCGGTGGCGTTCGGACTGCCGTGGTTCGTCCACCGGGTACCGGGCTCGGCCAAGCGGAAGTCCTGGCCTCGCCCGGCTCGTCGCCGGACCTCGAACCACCGTCGCCGACCACGCGGCCCCCTCGCTCCCCCGTCCGGTGGGGACGGCGAGGACCACCGCATTCCGCCCGAACTCGGTGCACCGGACGGCCCGTCCGGGCCGTGTGCCACCGTGGCACCCGGAATCAGAGGACACCGAGACGGAGGTTCGAGGTCATGACGATGCCGGGTGGATGGCAGCTGGTGCTCGTCCTGGGCGTGCTGGTGCTGCTGTTCGGGTCGAACAAGCTGCCCGAGGTGGCCCGCTCGCTCGGCCGGTCCGCGCGAGTGCTCAAGGCCGAGACGCGGGGCCTGCGGGAGGACGAGGACGCGGCCGCCCAGGTTCCGGCCGCCCAGGAACCGATCGGGCCGGAACCGGTCCCGCAGCGCTCGGCCACCGCGCCCACGACGGCCGCCGAACCCGCCCGCGAGACCACCGCGGGCTGACCCGGCACCGCACCGCGGCGGGGACGCCCGCCCGTCAGTCCCAGGCCACCGGCAGCGAGTGCACGCCGTAGATCACCATCTCGGTGCGCAGGCCCACCTCCGCGGGCGGGACCGCCAGCCGCAGCCCGGGCAGCCGCGCCAGCAGTTCCGCCAGCCCGATGCGCAGTTCCACCCGCGCCAGCTGCTGTCCCAGGCACTGGTGCACGCCGTGCCCGAACGCCAGGTGGTGGTTGCGGGTGCGCCGCAGGTCCAGCCGGTCCGGTTCGGGCCAGCGGCCGGGATCCCGGTCCACCTCCGGCAGCGACACCATCACGGTGTCCCCGGCGCGCACGGTGACCCCGCCGAGCTCCACGTCCTGCACCGCGACCCGCACCGGGCCGGTGTGCACCACCGACAGGTAGCGCAGCAGCTCCTCCACCGCGGTGTCGATCAACTCCGGTTCCGCGCGCAGCGCCGCGAGCTGGTCGGGGTGCTCCAGCAGCGCGAAGGTGCCGAGGGCGAGCATGTTCGCGGTGGTCTCGTGCCCCGCCCCGAGCAGCATCGAGGAGATGTCGACCAGTTCCCGGTCGCTCAGCGCCGGATCCGCGTCGCCGTGCACCAGACCGGAGATCAGGTCGTCGGCGGGGTGCGCCCGCTTGTCGGCGACGAGCCCGCGCATGAACTCGTCCTGCTCGGCGTAGGCCCGCAGCCGGGTCTCCTCGTCCGCGTCCAGGTTCACCAGCACGGCGGTCCGGTCCTGGAAGTCGTCGCGGTCGTCGGGGGCGACGCCGAGCAGTTCGCAGATCACCAGCGACGGCAGCGGCAGCGCGAAGTCGGTCACCAGGTCGGCGGGGGCGCCCGCGGCCCGCATCGCCTCGACGTGCTCGACGGCGATCTCCCGCACCCGGGCCTCCAGCGCGCGCATCCGGCGCACCGTGAACTGGCCGACGAGCAGCCTGCGCAGCCGGGTGTGCTCGGGCGGGTCCATGAAGATGAACCGGCCACCGGTGGGCGGCACGTCGGTGACCGGGCACCCGCCGGTGCCCGCCGCGACGGCGGCCTGGTGGCGCACCACCTGCTCGAGGTCGAGCTGCATGGCGTTCGGGTGGCGATGGGTGTCGGCGCTGAACCGCTCGTCGGTGAGCAGCGCCTTCGATTCGGCGAACCCGGTGACCATCCACAGGTGCGCGCCGTTGCGCAGCCGCACGCCCGCCACGGGACCCTGCGCGCGCAGCGCGTCCAGGCCGGGTGGCGGGGCGAACGGGTCGCTGCCGCGCGCCAGCAGCTCCGGCGGCAGCGGGCGCCGGATCAGCACGTCGGTGGCCGGTGCGGAGTCGTGGGTGGAGGTCCGATCGCCGGTGGTGGTCATCGAGGTCCTCTCGTCGCTCGGGACTGCGGCCCATTCCGGGGCGGACACCGCGACCGCGCCGGTTCCGGTACCACCGACCACGCTACGCGGAAGGCGATCACGAACGGCTAGGCGGAGATCTGCGGCCGCGCTCCGGACCACGGCACGGCCCGCTCCAGCTGGGCGGCGAGCCGGACCAGCACGTCCTCGCGCCCGTAGCCGGCGACCAGCTGCACGCCGATCGGCACCCCGTCGGCGCGGTGCAGCGGCAGCGAGATCGCCGGCTGCCCGGTGAGGTTGAACGGCGCGGTGAACGCGATGCGCGCGGCGGTCTCCGCGAGCAGCACCTCCGGGTCCTGGCTCGGCGCGAGCAGGCCGAGCGGCGGGGGCGGGTCCGGCAGGGTGGGCAGGAGCAGCACGTCGAGCTCGTCCTCCCACAGCGCGGCGAAGCTGCGCGACCAGCCTTGCGCGGTGTCCATCGCACCGAGCCACTGCGCGGCGGTGACCGCGGCGCCCTGCTCGGCGAACAGCGCGTTCATCGGTTCCAGCTCGGCGGGGTCGATGCGCCTGCCGAGGCGCCGCGACCAGTGCTCCAGCTCCCAGGCGGCGGTCGCGCCGAACACGGTCGCCATCGCGGCCATCGGTTCCGCGTCGTCCAGCGCGGCGGCCGCGGTGGGCGCCACGAGGTGGCCGAGCTCGGCGAGCGAGCGGGCCGCCCCGTCCACGGCCGCCGCGCAGTCCGGGTGCACCGGCCCGCCGCCGGGCCGTTCGGTGCGGAAGCCGATGCGCAGCACCCCGGGATCGGCGCCGACCTCGTCCCGGTAGGGCCGGGCGGGCGGTGGCGCGGTGTACGGGTCGCCGGGCGCCATCCCGGCGATCGCGTCGAGCACCGCGGCGGTGTCCCGCACCGAGCGGGTGAGCACGTGCTCGTGCGTCACCGGGCCCCAGTGCTCGCCGTGGCCGGGACCGAGGGAGGTGCGGGCCCTGGTCGGCTTCAGCCCGACGAGCCCGCAGCTGCTCGCCGGGATCCGGATGGACCCGGCCATGTCGTTGGCGTGCGCGACGGGCACGAGTCCGGCGGCGACGGCCGCGGCCGATCCACCGCTGGAACCGCCCGGGGAGCGCGCCGGGTCCCAGGGGTTGCGGGTCGGTCCGTGCGCGAGCGGTTCGGTGGTGATGCTCATGGCCAGCTCGGACACGTTCGCCTTGCCGCAGAACACGAATCCGGCGGCGCGGAACCGGGCCGCCAGGTGCGAATCCTCCTGCTCGACCCAGCCGGCGTCGCGCAGCACCCGCAGCCCGGCGTGCAGCGGGTCGCCCGCGGAGTGGCAGAGGACGTCCTTGAGCAGCATCGGCACCCCGCGGAACGGCCCCGCGGGCAGGGCGGGGTCGGCGGCCTGCGCCAGCGCCTTCTCGAACAGCGGCGTGATCACCGAGTTGAGCTCGCCGTCGACGCGCTCGATGCGGTCCACGGCGGCGTCGACGAGTTCGCGCGGGGACACCTCCCCGCGGCGGACCAGCTCGGCCTGCGCGGTGGCGTCCAGCCAGGTGAGCTCGCCATCGCGCAGATCTTCCCGCACCGCTTCCGCCATGCCGACACTCCCGCCGCAGTCGAGGAATTCCCGTCGTCGATCACCCTGCCACGCCACCCCGCCGCGCAGGTCGGCCGCGTGGGACGGACCTGCGGAACGCCCAGACGGCCCAGCCGAAACCGCCTTTCGGATGTTCACGCATTGCTACGATGAGATCACCAAACGTGGCCGGACGAGAGGCGCGGACGATGACGGCGATCGACGCGGCAGCGGTGGAATCCCTGCACCAGCTGACCGGCGGCTGGCGCCCCTTGGTGCTCGACGCCGATCCGGCCGCCGACGTGCGCGACCTGCCGGGCGTGGCGGTGCGCTGGGCGGAGTCGCGGTTCGCGTTCTGGAACTGCACCACCTTGACCGAGGACGGACTCGGCGCGGACCTGCTCCCGGAGCGGCTGGCGCAGGCCGCGGCGATCATGCGGGAGAAGCGGGGCACCGGTTTCCTGTGGTTGTTCGCGGGCCTCCTGACCCCGGAGGCCCGTGCCGGACTGCCCGCGGCCGCCGAGCGCGCCGGGCTGGACCTGGCGTTCTCCGGCGAAGGCGTGGCGGGCGACGTCCTGCCGCTCCCGGACCCCGAGCACCCGCTGCTGGAGTTCACCCGGGTCCGCACCGAGGAGCAGCTGCTGGCCTACGCGGACCTGAACTCCCGCGCCTACGGCTTCCCGCTCGCCGACGGCCGGGACGGGCTGGCGCGTTCGGAGCTGTGGCGCACCGACGTGCACGCCTACCTCGGGCTGCGGGACGGCGTGCCGGTGACGGCGGCCGCGACGGTGCCCTGCGCGGGCAGGCTGTTCGTGTTGATGGTGGCCACCGATCCGGCGCAGGGGCGGCAGGGCTTCGGCGAGGCCGTGACGCGCAAGGCGCTGCACGAGGGCGGCCGGGCCACCGGCCTCACCCGCGCGACCCTGCACGCCACCGCCGCGGGCGCTCCCGTGTACCGCCGCATCGGCCTCGCCCCGAACACCCCGATCCACTTCTACGCCCTGCGTTCCTGAGTCCGATCACCGCCGATCTTCGACCCTGCCCGGCAGGTCGTGTCGGTTTCCCGTCAGCGGCGAAGCCGCTGAGCCGCCGACCACCCGAGCAAGCCGCCCACCCCCCGGTTAACCCACGCGTATA
>NZ_JAIUKC010000143.1:0-7524 GCF_020177435.1 Saccharopolyspora sp. 7B
CGGGGGGGCGCCCGCGGGGGGCGGGTCGTGCGTGTTCGCCGGGGCGGGGCCCCCCCCCCCAAAACCCCCCCCCCCCCCCCCCCCCCCCCCGCTGAGGTTCCGCCACCCGAGTGCTACCCGAACCGAGCACCACTAACGAACACGGGCGCGGAGGCCGTCGAGGACGAGGTCGAGGCTCTGCTCGAAGTCGGCGTGGCCGCCCGGCTCGCGGTCGATGGCCCCCGCGCTGGCGGCCTGCAGCGCGGTCTGCTCCTCGTTGGTGTGGCCGAAGACGAGGTGCAGGAAGGTGCGGGTCGCGATGTCGACCAGCTCGGCGGGCAGGCCCCCGTCGGCGAGCGCGGTCCGCAACCTGCCCGCCGGTTCGTCCTCGCCGAGGCCGAAGGTGTGCGCGGTGGCGACGACTTCGGCGCCGTCGCGGTAGGCGAGCATCGCGTCGCGCAGTTCGGTGCAGATCTCCACGACCCGGGCGTCCCACCGCCGGGCGCGGTGCGGCCGCCGCCCGCGGCGCACGATCTCGTCGGCGACCGCGGCCAGCAGCGTCTGCTTGTTCGGCACGTGGTGGTAGAGCGCGCTGGGTTGCACGCCGAGTTCGACGGCCAGCCGCCGCATGGTCAGCGATTCGAGCCCGTACTCGTCGAGGACCGCGAGGGCGCGGTCGATGACGTCGCCGCGGTGGTAGCGCACCCGGTTCCTCCCGTTTGACGGTCCTACCCCTCCAGTCTAACCTGAACGCCGTTCACCTGAACGGTGTTCAGGTCGCCGACCTCTGGAGCAGCGATGACCAGCGACTTCGATGGGCTCGCCGACGCGATCCTCGCGGGCAGCCCGGCCACCCCCGACGACGCGCTCGCGGTGCTGCGCGCCGCCGACGCCGAGCTGCTGCACGTGGTGGCCGCCGCGGGCCGGCTGCGCCGCGCGCACTTCGGCAACACCGTGAAGGTCAACTACCTGGTGAACCTGAAATCGGGGCTGTGCCCGGAGAACTGCAACTACTGCTCGCAGGCGCTCGGTTCCAGCGCGCCCATCCTCAAGTACTCGTGGCTGTCCCAGGACGCCGCGCTCGACCAGGCCGCGGCGGGCCTGCACGGCGGCGCCTGCCGGGTGTGCCTGGTCGCCTCCGGGCGCGGACCGTCCGACCGGGACGTCGACAAGGTCGCCGACCTGGCGGGCGCGCTGAAGCGGCAGCACCCGGACGTGGAGGTCTGCGCCTGCCTCGGGCTGCTCAAGGACGGCCAGGCGCAGCGGCTCAAGGACGCCGGGGTCGACGCCTACAACCACAACATCAACACCGCCGAGAGCCACCACGCCGAGATCGTGCAGACCCACACCTACGCCGACCGGGTCGACACCGTGCAGCGCGCGAAGGACGCCGGGCTCTCCCCCTGCTCCGGGCTGATCGCCGGGCTCGGCGAAACCGACGAGCAACTGGTCGAAGCGCTGTTCGCGCTGCGCGAGCTGGACTCCGACTCGATCCCGGTGAACTTCCTGATCCCGTTCGACGGCACCCCGTTCCAGCACACCTGGGACCTCACCCCCACCCGCTGCCTGCTGGTGCTGGCGATGGCGCGGTTCGTGTGCCCGGACCGGGAGATCCGCATCGCGGGCGGCCGCGAGCTGCACCTGCGGTCGGTGCAGTCGATCGCGCTGCACCTGGCGAACTCGATCTTCCTCGGCGACTACCTGACCTCCGAGGGGCAGGAGGCGGAACGGGACCTGGAGCTGATCCGCGACGGCGGGTTCGTGGTGCTCGGTTCCGAGCAGGACCTCGCGCAGCGGGCCGAACCCGCGATCCGCCGCCGCGGCGCGGGCACCGACGTGCTGCCGAACGCGTGACCGCGGCCGGCGGCGCGCTGCTCCGGCAGGACCGGGCGCAGCTGTGGCACCCGTACTCCTCGATGACCGATCCGGCGCCGACGCGGCTGGTCACCGGCGCGGCGGGCAGCAGGATCACCCTGGACGGGATCGGGCCGGTGGTGGACGGGATGTCCTCCTGGTGGTCGGCGGTGCACGGCTACCGGCACCCGGTGCTGGACGAGGCGGTGCGCCGCCAGGTCGATCGGATGTCGCACGTCATGTTCGGCGGCCTCACCCACGAACCGGCGGTCGAACTCGCCGGACGGCTCGTGGAGCTCACCGGGCTCGACCACGTCTTCCTCGCCGATTCCGGTTCGGTGGCGGTGGAAGTGGCGATGAAGATGGCGTTGCAGCACCAGCGCGGCACCGGGCGGCCCGGCCGGAACCGGTTCCTCACCGTCCGCGGCGGCTACCACGGAGACACCTTCGACTGCATGAGCGTGTGCGATCCGGTGGGCGGCATGCACTCGATGTGGTCCGGGCTGCTGCCGCCGCAGGTGTTCGGCGACCGGCCACCGGATCACGACGCCGAGGTTCCGGCGTGGGCGCAGCGGTTCCGGGCGCTCGCCGCCGAGCACACCGACCGGCTCGCCGGGCTCGTCGTCGAACCGCTGCTGCAGGGCGCGGGCGGGATGCGGCCGTACTCCCCCGCCTGCCTGCGGGTGTTCCGGGAGGTCGCCGACGAGCACGGGCTCGTGCTGATCTTCGACGAGATCGCCACCGGGTTCGGGCGCACCGGGCACTTCTTCGCCGCCGACGCCGCCGGGGTGCGCCCGGACGTGGTGTGCGTCGGCAAGGCGCTCACCGGCGGCTACCTGTCGCTGGCCGCGGCGGTGTGCACCACCGAGGTGGCGCGGGGCGTGTCCGCCTCCGAGTCGGGGGCGCTCATGCACGGCCCGACGTTCATGGGGAACCCGCTGGCGTGCGCGGTCGCCTGCGCCTCCCTGGACCTGCTGTCCACTTCGGACTGGTCGGCGCAGGTGCGGCGGATCGGCGCGGGATTGCAGGCGCTGCACCGGATTCCGGCCGCCGAGGTGCGGGTGCTGGGCGCGGTCGGAGTAGTGCGGCTGGACCACCAGGTGGACGTGGCGCGGGCGACCGAGGCGGCGCTGGCGCACGGGGTGTGGCTGCGGCCGTTCCGGGACCTGATCTACACCATGCCGCCGTACGTGTGCGACGACGCGGACATCGCGGCCGTGTGCACCGCCATCGCCGCCGCGGCGGAGGCGGGATGAGCGGCTGGGACGGCTGGCTCGCCGCGCAGCGGGCCGAGCGGGAGCGCGCCGGGTTGCAGCGCGAGCTGCGGCCGCGGCCGGCCGACGACGAGCTGCTGGACCTCGCGGGCAACGACTACCTGGGCCTGCGCCGCCACCTGGAGGTGCGGCGCGCCGCCGCCGCTGCCGGCTGGGAGTGGGGCGCAGGCTCGGGCGCGTCGCGGCTGGTCACCGGCACCACGACGCTGCACGCCGAACTGGAGCGGGAGCTCGCCGGCTTCACGGGCCGGGAATCGGCGCTGGTGCTCTCCACCGGCTACCAGGCCAACCTGGCCGCGGTCACCGCCCTGGCCGGGAAGGACGCGCTGGTCGTCTCCGACGCGCACGCGCACGCCTCGCTGATCGACGCCGCGCGGCTGTCCCGGGCGGCGATCGAGGTGGTGGCGCACAACGACGTGGCCGCGATCCGCGCGGCGCTGGCCGCGGCCGGGTCGCGACGGACGCTGGTGCTCACCGAATCGATCTTCTCGGTGCTGGGGGACGCGGCGCCGCTGCCGGAACTGGCCGCGGTGTGCGCCGAGCACGACGCGCTGCTCGTCGTCGACGAGGCGCACGGCCTCGGCGTGGCCGGGAGCGGCGGGCGCGGACTGGTGCACGCGCACGGACTGGCCGGGCACCCGCACGTGGTGCTGACCGCGACGCTGTCCAAGTCGTTCGGCGCGATGGGCGGCGCGGTGCTCGGCTCGGCCGCGCTGGTCGACCACCTGGTCAACCGGGCCCGCCCGTTCATCTTCGACACCGCGCTGGCACCGGCGCCGACGGCGGGGGCACTGGCCGCGCTGCGCGTGCTGCGGCGGGAGCCCGAGCTGCCGTCGCTGGTCCACCGGCGGGGCGCGGAACTGGCCGCGCGGCTCGGCGTGCCGCCCTCGGCGGGCGCGGTGCTGTCGGTGCCGATGCCGTCGCCGCGGTGCGCGCTCGCCGCGCAGGCCGCGGTGCTGGCCGCCGGGGTCCGCGTCGGGTGCTTCCGGCCGCCGTCGGTACCGGACGGGGTGTCCCGGCTGCGCGCCACCACCTCCGCCGCGCTCGACGACGCGGACTGGTCGCGCGCGGTCGACGTGCTCGCCCGGGTCGTCGACGAGGAGCGCGCGGCAGGGCGGCGGACCGCGTGATCACCGTGGTGACCGGGACCGACACCGGGGTCGGCAAGACCGTGACGACCGCGGCGCTCGCCGCCCGCTCCGGGCCGGGGACGCTCGTGGTGAAACCCGCGCAGACCGGGGTCGGCACCGACGAACCGGACGTGGACGTGGTGCGCTCGCTCGCCGGATGCGCGGTCGCCGAGCTGGTGCGGCTGGCCGACCCGCTCGCACCGGACACCGCGGCCCGGTTGCGCGGCGCGGAGATCCCGCCGGTGGCCGCGCACGCCGCCCGCATCCGCGAGCTCGCCCGCGCGCACGACCGGGTGATCGTGGAAGGGGCCGGCGGGGTGCTGGTGCGCCTCGACACCGCGGGCGGCACGGTGCTGGACCTGGCCGCCGAGCTCGCCCGGGACCACCCGGTGCGGGTGGTGCTGGTGACCCGGCTGGGCCTGGGCACGCTCAACCACACCGAGCTCGCGGTCGGCGCGCTGCGCTCCCGCGGCCTGGATCCCGTCCTGGTGCTCGGTTCGGTGCCCGCCGAGCTCGGCCAGGCCGAGCGGTGCAACCTCGCCGAACTTCCCCGCGTCACCGGAGCCCCCGTCGTCGGCGCACTCCCCTCGGGCGCCGGGAACCTCCCGCCGGGCCGCTTCCGCCACCTCGTCCCCACCTGGTTCACCGGGTGACCGGCCCTCGCGGCGGAAGCCGGTGCGACGTCAGCCGTTGACGAGACCGCCGTCGACGACGAGGTTCTGCCCGGTGACCGCGCGGGACCACCGGGAGGCGAAGAACAGCACCGCGTCGGCGAACTCCGCCGGGGTGACGACCCGCCGCAGCGGGGTGCTCGCGGCGATCCCGTCGAAGACCGCGGCGGGCGTGGCGGCGCTGGCGTCGGTGGTGCGCAGCAGCCCGCCGGAGACCATGTTCACCAGGATCCCGTCCGGGCCGAGGTCGGCGGCGAGGGTGCGGGTCAGCGACAGCAGCGCGGCCTTGCCCGCCGTGTAGTCGTGGTAGGGCACCACGGGGTGCTGGAACAGGTTGGTGCCGATGTTGACGATCCGGCCGCCGCCGCGTTCCCGCATCCCCGGCAGCGCGGCCTGGGCGACGTGCAGCGCGCCCCGGACCGTGCCGTCGAACTGCGCGGCGAACTCGTCCCAGCGGATCCGGTCCGCCGGGGAGCGCTGGTCGCCGTTGAAGGAGAAGTCGGCGAGCGCGTTGTTCACCACGGTCCCCACCGGCGCGCCGAAGTGCTCCCGGCCGGCGGTGAACAGGTCGGCGACCTGCCGCTCGTCGGTGACGTCGGCCCGCACGGCCAGCGCCCGGTCCGAGCCGATGCTCGCGGCGAGCTCCTCCGCCGCGTCCCGGCTGCGCCGGTAGTCGATCAGGACGCGGGCGCCCTGCTCGGCGAACGCCCGCACCAGGGCGGCCCCGAGCCCGCGCCCGCCACCGGTGATGAGCACCGGCTCGTCGACGATCCCCGCACTGCTCATGACCCTCCCGTCGGTGCGTCAGTCCACTTCGGCCGGACCGGTGAACTGGGCCCGGTGCAGCCGCGCGTAGGCGCCGCCCGCCGCGACCAGTTCGTCGTGGGTGCCCTGCTCGACGATGGCGCCGCGCTCCATCACCAGGATCACATCGGCGTCGCGGATGGTCGACAGCCGGTGCGCGATGACGAACGCGGTGCGGCCGGTCCGCAGCGTGGCCATGGCGCGCTGGATCAGGGCCTCGGTGCGGGTGTCCACCGAGCTGGTCGCCTCGTCGAGGATGAGGATCGCCGGGTCCGCGAGGAACGCGCGAGCGATGGTGATCAGCTGCTTCTCCCCCGCGCTGACCCCGGTACCCTCGTCGTCGATGACGGTGTCGTAGCCGTCCGGGAGGCTGCGGGCGAAGTGGTCGACGTGCGCGGCCTTCGCGGCGGCCACGACCTCCTCGCGGGTGGCGTTCTGCTTGCCGTAGGCGATGTTCTCCGCGATGGTGCCGCCGAACAGCCAGGTGTCCTGCAGCACCATGCCGGTGGCGGCGCGCAGCCGTTCCCGGGACATGGCGCTGGTGTCCTCGCCGTCGAGGGTGATCCGGCCACCGGTGATCTCGTAGAACCGCATCAGCAGGTTGACCAGCGTGGACTTGCCCGCGCCGGTGGGACCGACGATGGCGACGGTGGCACCGGGTTCGGCGACCAGCGACAGGTCCTCGATCAGCGGTTCGGCCGGGTCGTAGCGGAACGCGACGTGCTCGAACTCGACGCGGCCCCGAGGGCGTTCGGTCTTCGGCGCCAGGTCCGGGGACGGGTCCTGCTCGGGCGCGTCGAGCAGCGCGAAGACCCGTTCGGCGGAGGCCAGGCCGGACTGCACCAGGTTCGCCATGCTCGCGACCTGGGTGAGCGGCTGGCTGAACTGCCGCGAGTACTGCACGAACGCCTGCACGTCACCGATGGTCAACGCCCCGGCCGACACCCGCAGCGCGCCGACGACGGCGACGAGCAGGTAGTTCAGGTTGCTCAGGAACATCATGCTCGGCTGGATCACGCCGGACAGGAACTGCGCGCGGAACGAGGCCTTGGTCAGCGCCTCGTTGCGCTGCCGGAAGATCTCGGCGGCTTCGCGGCCGCGGCCGAACGCCTTGATGGTGGCGTGCCCGGTGTACATCTC
The DNA here is from genome assembly GCF_020177435.1 of Saccharopolyspora sp. 7B. Lineage (NCBI taxonomy): Bacteria > Bacillati > Actinomycetota > Actinomycetes > Pseudonocardiales > Pseudonocardiaceae > Saccharopolyspora > Saccharopolyspora sp. 7B. The sequence goes on from NZ_JAIUKC010000143.1 coordinate 6,853, forward strand.
CTCGACGTGCCCGTTGAGCTCGCCGGTGCTCTTCCACTGCGCCGCGAACTGCGGCTGCGCGCGCTTGCCGATCAGGATGGTGACCAGCGCCGAGATCGGGATGCTGACCAGGGCGAACACCGCCAGCAGCGGGGAGATGAAGAACATCACGGCCAGCACGCCGAGGATGGTCAGCACCGAGGTGATCACCTGCGAGAACGTCTGCTGCAGCGACTGCCCGACGTTGTCGATGTCGTTGGTGACCCGGCTGAGCACCTCGCCGCGGGACTGGCGGTCGAAGTGGCTCACCGGCAGCTTCGCCAGCTTCTCCTCCGCGTCGCGGCGCAACCGGCTGGCGGTGCGCTGCACGGCGCCGTTGATCAGCCGGGCTTGGGCGACGCCGAACAGCCAGGAGCCGAGGTACACCCCCAGCGCCACGAGCAACACGGTGCCGACGGCCCCGAAGTCGACGCCGCCACCACCGACCCCGCCCGCGACGACGAGGTCGGTGGCCTTCCCGAGGTAGCGGGGTCCGAGGACGCTGAGCAGCACGCTCACCACGGCCAGCACCAGCACCGCGTCCAGCAGCGGGCGTTCGGGCCGCAGCAGCCCGAGCAGGCGGCGGCCCGCGGTGGCGAACCCCTCCGGCCGGTTGGCGCCCGGTGATCCGGAGGGGGCGGCGGGCCGCCCGGG
>NZ_JAIUKC010000144.1:0-28574 GCF_020177435.1 Saccharopolyspora sp. 7B
GTCGGCTACCTGAGCTCCCCGGTGCCGGACATCCCGTTCGACCACGGCACCGGCACGGTCCCCAACGACGGCGGTCGCGGGGGGGGGGGGGGGGGGGGGGGGCGCCGGGAACACGGCCACCTGGCCGAGCCGGGGCGTCCGACGGTGCGGCGGACGGGCCAACGCGACGAGCCCCCGCCCGCAGGTGCGCGGACGGGGGCTCGCCGGTCGTGGAACGGTCGTGGGATCAGGCGAGGTCGAAGCGGTCGAGCTCCATCACCTTGTGCCAGGCGGCGACGAAGTCGCGGACGAACTTCTCCTCCGCGTCGTCGGCGGCGTAGACCTCGGCGACGGCCCGCAGCTCCGAGTTGGAACCGAAGACCAGGTCGACGCGGCTGCCGGTCCAGACGAGCTCACCGGCGGCGTTGCGGCCCTCGAAGGTCTCCGATGCCTCGTCGGCGGGCTTCCACGTCGTGCGCATGTCGAGCAGGTTGACGAAGAAGTCGTTGCTCAGCGTCCCGGGCCGGTCGGTGAGCACACCCAGCTTCGAGCCGTCGAAGTTGGCGTCGAGGGCGCGCAGGCCACCGACGAGCACGGTCATCTCGGGCGCGCTCAGGGTGAGCAGGTTCGCCCGGTCGACCAGCTGGTACTCGGCGGGCAGCGCGGCGCCCTTGCCCGCGTAGTTGCGGAAGCCGTCGGCGGCCGGTTCGAGGTGCGAGAAGGACTCGACGTCGGTCTGCTCGGCGGTGGCGTCGCCGCGGCCCGGGGTGAACGGGACCTCGACATCGTGGCCCGCGGCCTTCGCGGCCTGCTCGACGCCGACCGAGCCGGCGAGCACCACGAGGTCGGCGAAGGAGACCTGCTTGCCGCCCGCGGCGTTGAAGGACTCCTGGACGCCTTCCAGCGCGCTGATCGCGGTGGCGAGCTGGTCGGGGTTGTTGACCTCCCAGCTGCGCTGCGGCTCCAGCCGGATGCGGCCGCCGTTGGCGCCGCCGCGCTTGTCGCTGCCCCGGAACGAGGAGGCCGCGGCCCAGGCGGTGCCGACGAGCTGCTGCACGGTGAGCCCGGTGGCGGCGATGCGCTCCTTGAGCTCGGCGATCTCCGCGGCGCCGACCGGCTCGTGGTCCGGCTTCGGGATCGGGTCCTGCCAGATGAGCTCCTCGGCGGGGACCTCCGGACCGAGGTAGCGGTCGACCGGGCCCATGTCGCGGTGGGTCAGCTTGAACCAGGCGCGGGCGAACGCGTCGGCGAACTCCTGCGGGTTCTGCCAGAACCGGCGGGAGATCTGCTCGTAGATCGGGTCGAGCTTGAGCGAGAGGTCGGTGGTGAGCATGTTCGGCGCGATCTTCTTCGACGCGTCGTGCGCGTCGGGGACGGTGCCCTCGCCGCCGCCGTCCTTCGGCCTCCACTGCCAGCCGCCGCCGGGGCCCTGGTACAGCTCCCACTCGTAGCCGAAGAGGTTCTCGAAGAAGCCGTTGCCCCACTGGGTGGGGGTGGAGGTCCAGGTGACCTCCAGCCCGCTGGTGATGGTGTCGGCGCCCTTGCCGGTGCCGTGGCCGTTGGTCCAGCCGAGGCCCTGGGTCTCCAGCGGCGCGGCCTCCGGGTTCGGCCCCAGGTTCGAGTCGGGGGCGGCGCCGTGGGTCTTGCCGAAGGTGTGACCACCGGCGATGAGGGCGACGGTCTCCTCGTCGTTCATCGCCATCCGGCCGAAGGTCTCGCGGATGTCGCGGGCGGCGGCGATCGGGTCCGGCTCGCCCTCGGGACCCTCCGGGTTCACGTAGATCAGGCCCATGTGGGTGGCGCCCAGCGGTTGTTCGAGGTCGCGCCGCTCGCCACCGGAGATGCGCTTGTCGCTGCCGAGCCAGGTGGTCTCGGCGCCCCAGTAGACGTCGTCCTCGGGCTCCCAGGTGTCGACGCGGCCACCGGCGTAGCCGAAGGTCGGGAAGCCCATGGATTCCAGCGCCACGTTGCCCGCGAGGATCAGCAGGTCGGCCCAGGACAGCTTGCGGCCGTACTTCTGCTTCACCGGCCACAGCAGGCGGCGGGCCTTGTCCAGGCTGACGTTGTCCGGCCAGCTGTTCAGCGGCGCGAACCGCTGCTGACCGGCGCCGCCGCCACCGCGGCCGTCGCTGACCCGGTAGGTGCCCGCGCTGTGCCAGGCCATCCGGATCATCAGCGGGCCGTAGTGCCCGAAGTCGGCGGGCCACCAGTCCTGCGAGGTGGTGAGGACGTCCTGGATGTCCTGCTTCACCGCGGGCAGGTCGAGGGTGCGGAACTCGGCCGCGTAGTCGAAGTCCTCGCCCATCGGGTCCGCGACCGCGGGGTTCTTGGCGAGCAGCTTCAGGTTGAGGCGGTTCGGCCACCAGGTGGAGTTGCCGTTGCCCTGGGTGGGGTGGGGGATGCCGTGCGCGACGGGGCAGCCCCCGGTCGCGGCGTCAGCGCTGTCGGTCACCGGGAATTCCTTTCGGGATCAGTGGTGTCGGGCGGAATCCGAAGTGGAGCCGCATCCGGGGCACAGGCCCCAGTAGATGACCTCGGCCTCGTCGATCTCGAAGCCGTGGGAGTGGGAGGCGGCCAGGCAGGGCGCGGTGCCCGCGGCGCAGTCGACGTCGGCGATGACCCCGCAGGACCGGCACACCACGTGGTGGTGGTTGTCGCCGACCCTGGCCTCGTAGCGGGCGACGGAGCCCATCGGCTGGATGCGGCGCACGAGCCCCGCGGCGGTCAGCGCGCGCAGCACGTCGTAGACGGCCTGGTGCGAGACCTTGGGGAGTTCGCCGCGCACGGCGTCGATGATGGACTCGGTACCGGCGTGCGGGCGGTCGTGCACCGCGGCCAGCACGGCCACGCGGGGGCGGGTCACGCGCAGCTCCGCCTCGCGCAGCATGCGCCGGTAGTCCCTGGTGTCGCTCGGCACGTGCAGCATTCTGGAGAACTTTCTGGAACCGATCAAGATTCTGCTTCGCACTGAGGACGTGCGCTGCGTCACAGGAATCCGGTGGTCCGGACCTCGCCGGCGTCCATCCGGGCGACGCCCGGCGCGGCCGTTCCGGGGTAGAACCGCAGGACGTCCCGTGCTCGGCGGGACCGGCGGGAGGGAAGACCACAGTGGACACGATGCGCGATGCGGTCGCGGTGATCACCGGTGCGGCGAGCGGGATCGGACGTGCCGCGGCCGGGTCCTTCTCCCGCCGCGGGGCGCGGATCGTCCTCGCCGACGTCGACGGAACCGGTGCCGAACGCGCCGCCGCGGAGATCCGCGCCGACGGCGGATCGGCCGTCGCCGTCACCTGCGACGTGACTCGGGACGGCGAGTTCGAGCGGGTGCGCGACGCCGCCCTCGCCGAGTTCGGCGACGTCCACCTGGTGATGAACAACGCCGGGGTCCTCACCCGCGGGCTGCCCGAGCACATCCCCGTCGCGGAGTGGCAGCGGGTGTTCGACGTCAACCTGCTGTCCGTGGTGCGCAGCAACGCGGTCTTCCTGCCGCTGCTGCTGGAGCGCGGATCGGGGCACCTGGTCAACACCGCCTCGTTCGCCGGACTGTTCAGCTACGCCTACGACCGGTTGCCCTACGCCGCGTCGAAGGCCGCCCTGGTCCAGCTCTCCGAAGGGCTCGCGCTGTACCTGCGGCCGCAGGGCATCGGGGTGACCGTGCTGTGCCCGGGGCCGGTGGTGACCGGCATCGCCGGGTCGATCCGCTCGTTCGGGCCGCCGACCGCGACCCGCGGCCCCGGTGCCGAGTTCGAGGCGCGGCAACCCGGCTCCGTCGGCGAGTTGCTGGCCGACGCGGTGCTGGCGAACCGGTTCATGGTGCACACCGACGACCGGATCGAACCGCACCTGCGCAGCCGCGCCGCCGACTGGGATGCCTACCTCGACACCAGGATCGCGGCCCTGGAGGCCTGATCAGTCCAGTGTGGACAGCAGGGTCGCGGCGAGCTCCCGCGGCCGGGTGGCGAACGGCGTGTGCGAGCCGGGCAGGTGGTGCGCGGTGAACGGGTTCCGCGGCATCGCCGCGTCCGCCTCGGCGACCATCAGGTCCTGCGCGGCGGGGGTGAGCGCGCGGTCGGCGCCCAAGCGGACGAACGAACGCGGGATGCCGCCCCAGCGCTGCTCGGTCAGCGCGACGGGGGTGCGCGGGATCGCGGTCGGCAGGTCCGGGCTCAGCGCCAGCCGCCACCGGTCGAACTCCGCCGCCGGGACGTCGCCGTAGTGCGTCCGCCGCAGCAGCTCCACGTACTCCGGGTCCGGCGAGGCCGGGTTGATCCGCGCCGCGCCCAGCCGCGCCGGGTCGCCCACGTGCAGCCCGGCGCCGAGCGCGTCCGCGTTCTCCGGGGCGGCGACGTAGTCGGCGAACCGCGGCCGTCCCGCGGGCACGAACGCCGACAGGTACACCAACCGGTCCACCAGGTCGGGCGCCAGCTCGGCGGCCAGCGAGGCCGGTCCACCACCGGCGCTGTGCGCGACGAGGACCACCCGGGGCCAGCGGCGGACCTCGCGCAGCGCGGTCACCAGCGACGCGGCGCAGTCGTCCAGGGTCAGCCCGGCCAACGCGGACTCCTCCTCGGCCAGTCCCGGCTGGCCCGGCAGCAGGTAACCGGTCGGCAGCGGCGCGTCGAAGCCGTGGCCGGGCAGGTCGACCGCGGTGCTCGCCGCGCCGCGCGCCGCCAGCGCCCGCTGCGTCGCCGCCCATTGCGCGGAGGAGTGCCAGGCTCCGTGCACGAGCACGAACACGGTGTCCACAGCGGATTCATCGGGCACGGGGTCCTCCGTCGTCCGGGATCGGGGTCGCTCCCGAGTCCACCCCGGCGGACCGCGGTGATCCACCCGCATATCTGACGAGCACGATCCCGATATCTCGCAGGTATCGCGGCGCTAGGCTGGGCAGGTGGAAGCACGGCACCTGCGCTACGCGCTCGCCCTCGCCGAACACCGGCACTTCGGCCGGGCCGCGGCCGCCGTCGGCATCGCCCAGCCCCCGCTGTCCAAGCAGATCGCCGCGCTGGAGCGGGAGATCGGCGCCCGGCTGTTCGACCGCACCCCCGGTGGCGTGTTCCCCACCGCCGCGGGGGAGGCGTTCCTGGAACGGGCGCGGGCCGCGCTGGCCGAGATGGCGGGCGCCGCGCTCGACGCGGGACGGGCGGCGCGCGGCGAGACCGGCAGGCTGCGCCTCGGGTTCATCGGCTCGGCGCTGCTGGAACTGCTGCCGCCGCTGCTCGGGCGCTTCGGCCGCGAGCACCCGGACGTGCGGCTGCGGCTGCACGAGATGTCCACCGCGCGCAGCGCCGCCGCCCTGCTCGACGGCGAGCTCGACGTCGCCATCGGCCGCGGCGCACCCCGCGGCGCGGGCGCGGAGGACCTGACCTCCGTCACCGTCGGCACCGACCGGCTCGTCGCCGTCGTCGGCACCGGCCACCCTTATGCCGGGCAGCGCTCGGTGCGGGCGGAGCAGCTGCGGGACCAGCAGCTCGTCGTCGCCCCCGCCGACCAGGAACCGGCGTTGCGCACCGCGCTGCGCGAGGTGCTCGACCCGGCCGCGCTGGACCGCGCCGTCGAAGCCCGCGACGTGCACACCATCCTCGGGCTCGCCGCCTGCGGCATCGGCGTGGGACTGGCGCCGGCCTGCCTGCGCGTCGCCGCGCGCCCCGACACCTGGATCTGCGAGGTGCGCCCGCGCATCGACCTGCCCGAGCTCGTCATGTCCTTCCGGGGCGCGGACCGCTCCCCGGTGCTCGCCGAATTCCTCGACACCACCCGGCGGCAGTGCCCGGGCGTCAGCGCCCGCCTCGCGGGCCGCCCGCGCTGAAAAGGGGCGCGGCCGAGCTGCGCGGGCCGCCCGGGACCACCCGCTCGGCCCCTGAACCCGTGAACCGGTCGGCACCGGCGGCGCCGCGCCCGCCGCGAATCGCCCGGCAGCCCGCGGCCGTCGGCGGCACGGCGGCGCCGCGATCCGCGGTGGAACCGGTACCACCAGCGCCGGCCCCGCCGAAGCGCTCGGCCGCACCCGTTCCGGGGCGGTTCACCGCGCGGTCGAGCCCGCTGCGGAGTCTTGGATCTACGCCGTTCGGTGGTGTTGACTGTGCGAACCCGACCGGCGGAGGGACCGAGTTGTTCACCACCCGACCGACCCTGCAGGGCACGCACGGCATGGCGTCCTCGACGCACTGGCTGGCGTCCGCGGCGGCGATGGCCGTGCTGGAGGACGACGGCAACGCCTTCGACGCGGCGGTGGCGGCCGGGTTCGTCCTGCACGTCGTCGAACCGCACCTGAACGGGCCGGCCGGTGAGGTGCCGATCATCTTCGCCCCCGCGGGCCGGGAGCCGGTGGTGCTGTGCGGGCAGGGCCCCGCTCCCGCGGGCGCGACCGTGGAGCACTACCGGGACCTCGGCCTGGAGCTGGTGCCGGGGACCGGTCCGCTGGCCGCCGCGGTGCCGGGCGCGTTCGACGCGTGGTTGCTGCTGCTGCGCGACCACGGCACGAAGGAGCTCGCCGACGTGCTCGACCGCGCGATCGGCTACGCCGAGAACGGGCATCCGGCGGTCGAGCGCATCGGGCGGACCGTGCGCACCGTGCAGGACCTGTTCCGCGCCGAGTGGCCCAGCTCCGCCGAGCTCTACCTGCCCGGCGGCCGCCCGCCCGCACCGGGAGCGCTGTTGCGCAACCCGGCCCTGGCCCGCACCTGGCGCCGCGTGCTGGCCGAGGCCACCGGACCGTCCCGGGAGGCGCGGATCGACGCCGCCCGCCGGGTGTGGCGCGAGGGCTTCATCGCCGAGGAGCTCGCCGCGGCCGCCGCCGAGTCCACGATGGACAGTTCGGGGGAGCGGCACGCGGGCACCCTCACCGGCGAGGACCTCGCCCGGTTCAGCGCCACCTACGAGGAACCCGCCCGCCACGAGTGGAACGGCTGGACGGTGTGCAAGGCCGGGCTGTGGAGCCAGGGGCCGGTGCTGCTGCAGCAGCTCGCGCTGCTGCCCGACTCGCTCGACCTCGGCACCGCCGACTACCTGCACACCCTCGTCGAAGGCACGAAGCTCGCGATGGCCGACCGGGAGGCCTGGTACGGCGACGGCACCGACGTCACCGTCGCCGAACTGCTCGACCCCGACTACAACGCGCGGCGCCGCGCGCTGATCAGCGACCGCGCCTCGCACGAGTTGCGGCCCGGCAGCCCCGGTGGTCGCACGCCCCGGCTCAGCGCGCACGTCCAACGGGTGCAGGACGGCCCGCTGGACCTGGTCGCCCCCGCCGGGGCCGGCGAACCCACCGTGGCCCGCGACGGCGAGACCCGCGGCGACACCTGCCACCTCGACGTGGTCGACCGCTGGGGCAACATGATCGCCGCGACGCCCAGCGGCGGCTGGCTGCACTCCAACCCGGTCATCGGCGAGCTCGGCTTCCCCCTCGGCACCCGCCTGCAGATGGCCTGGCTGGAGCCCGGCCTGCCGAACTCGCTGGCGCCCGGCAGGCGGCCGCGCACCACGCTGACCCCGTCGCTGGCGCTGCGCGGCGGGGAGGCGGTGCTCGCGTTCGGCACGCCCGGCGGGGACCAGCAGGACCAGTGGAGCACGCACTTCTTCCTGTCGGTGGCGCTGCGCGAACCGGTCCGCGGCGGCTTGGACCTGCAGGGCGCGATCGACGCGCCGAACTGGCACACCGAGAGCTTCCCCGGCTCCTTCTACCCGCGGGCGATGCGGCCGGGCTCGGTCACCGTGGAGTCGCGCATCGGCTACTCGGCCATCGCCGATCTGCGCAGGCGCGGGCACGACGTGACCGTGGGGGAGCCGTGGTCGGAGGGCAGGCTCAGCGCGGTGGCCCGCGACCCGGAGACGGGGGTGCTCTCCGCGGCGGCCAATCCACGCGGCATGCAGGGTTACGCCGCCGGACGGTGATTGCGGAGCGTGGTCGGCGTGGCCGCGAACGCCCGGTCGTACCTCCGAATGGAGCATTGTTCGTTCCACGTTCGGGGGACAGTATGGGACCCTGGCTCTTGCTCGATCCCGAAGGACGACCCCGCTGTGCCCCAGCCCACCGCCGTGCGCGGTCTGCGTCGCATCGAACTGATCACCACCGACCCGGAAGGCGCGGCGCTGTTCCACCAGGACCTGCTGGGCTGGCGGGTGTGGGACTCGGTGGCGGGCGGGTTCGAGTGCTGGATCGGGCAGCGGCACTGCGCCTCGCTGCGGCCCGCCACGCACGGTGTGCGGCCCGGTTGGTACGTGGTCTTCGCCGGAGCCCGCCACGACGGCGACCTCGTCGGGCCCGACGAGGTGACCGCGCGGATGGTGACCGGTCGGGCGCAGCACGGCCCGTGGGCGCCCGGCCCGCGCCGCGGCGAACCCCGCTGGGTGGACCTGCACAGCGCCGAGCAGCAGCGCTCCGACGAGTTCTGGGCGTCCACGCTGGGCTGGGCCGTCGACGGCGACCGCTACCTCGCCGGGGACCGCCCGCTGGCGGCGCGTTCGGCCGCGCGGCTGGACGGGCGCTGGGACTGGGTGTGCCACTTCGCCACCGAGAACGTGCGGGAGGCCGCGGACCGCGCCGTCGTCGGCGGCGGCCGCGTCGTCGCCGAAGTGCGGCACCCGGTGCTCGACGAGGTCGTGCTGATCGCCGACCCGCGGGGCGCGGTCCTCGGCCTCACCACCGACACCGGAGCGTGGGGTGCGGCGCCCGCCTCGACCGGGTGACCGGCCGTGCGCCCCGGTCAGCGGGGCGCGCGGCGCGGGGCGAGGTCGGTGAGGACCTGGTGGGTCCGGTTGGCGCGCACCGACATCCGCTGCTCGCGGGCGGTCACGTCGATGTAGGTCTGGCTGGAGTTGATCGACGCGTGGCCGAGCAGCTTCGCGATCTCCGCCGCGTTCGCCCCGTCCTCGGCCAGCCGCGTCGCGAACGTGTGCCGCAGCGCGTGCACCATCGCGCCGCGCTGCACCCGGTCCGAGATCCCGGCCGCGCGCAGCGACTGGCGCACCAGGTACTGCAACCCGCCGCGGCGCAGCGGCTCGCCGCGGTGGTCCACGAACAGCGGCTCGGCACCGGGCAGCCGGTCGCCGAACCGCACCCGCCGCGAGCTCAGGTAGGCGCCGACGACCTCGTCCAGCGCGCCCTCGATGGGGATGGACCGGTTCTTGCCGCCCTTCCCGCGCACGTGCAGCCGCCGGTCACCGGGACGCCCGGCCAGCGACGCGACCGTGAGGTCCAGCAGCTCCGCCGAGCGCACCCCCGTGCACAGCAGCACCGCCAGCACCGCCAGGTCCCGCTCCGGCCACGGGTTCCGGGCCCGGCGCCCGCCTTCGGCGACCAGGCGCAGCAGGCGTTCCGGGGTGTCCTCGCCCTGCAGCGGTTTCGGCGTCGGCGGCGCGCTGCGCGGTTTCGGCACCACCTGCATGGGGTTGCCGCCGACGGCGCCCTCCACCACCAGGAAGCCGAAGAACCCGTTCCAGGTGGACCAGGCGCGGGTCACCGAGGATGCCGAGCGGGCCGCGGCGTGCCGGGCGAACGCGGAGCGCAGCTCGGTGGCGGTCACCTCCGCCACCGGCAGCTCCGCGACGCGGGTGCCGGTGATCTCGGCCAGCGCCGCGCCCACCGAACCCAGGTCCAGCCGGTAGGCGCGCAGCGAGTTCGCGGCGAGCTTCCTGGCCTGCAGGTGCTCCAGGTACACCTCGACCCAGCGCGCCACCGAACCCCCGGTCGCCTCCCGCACCACCGCACCTCCAGCTCCGCGAATGATCATCCGCTTCCGATGGAACCAGACGCCACCGACGATCTCGCGGCGGCACGGCTCAGCGGGCGGCGGTCAGCGTGAACTCGGCGCGGGTGCGGACCACCCCGTTGACCTGGAGCTCCACCGCGTGCCCGCCCGGGTGGTAGCGGCGGGTGGTGATCTCCCGGAACGAGTGGCGCTTGGCCAGCTCCCAGGTGCCGCCCGGTTCGAGCGTCCGGGTGGTGAGCTTGAAGGTCTTGGCGGTCCGCCCGCCGTTCGCCTTCCGGTGGTGCACCAGGTAGTCGACGGCGAGCGCGACCGGTTCGGCACCGGTGTTGACCAGGGTGCTGCGGAACTCCAGCGCCCCGCCGATGGCGACGCTGCCCGCGTCGAGCGCCAGTTCCCCGACCCGAACCTGCGGGGCGGGGGAGTAGCCGAGCAGCGCCAGCGCCTCCGGGTGGCCCTGCTTGACCAGCGTCCGCAGCCCGTGCCGCGCCACCCGCGAGGTGTGCTCGCCCGGCTCGCCGAGCCAGCGCGCTGCGGTCTGCACGACCAGCTCCGGGTGGTCCCGGCTGAGGTCGTTGAGGTGGTTGGCGGCCGAGCGGCGCACGTAGTCGCTGGTGTCGCCGTGCAGCGCGTCGATGATCGGCACCGTGGCGGTCGGTTCGGCCAGCAGCGCCCGCACCCGCTTCGCCCACGGCAGGTACGGCCGGGTGCCCTCGGACGCGAGCCGCCGCACGTGCTCGTCGGGGGAAGCCGTCCACTCCCGGATCCGGCCCAGCGCGCGGTGCAGGTCCTGCTCCAGCAGGCCGCGGAGCGCGAACTCGGAGCTCAGCAGCGGGGTCAGCTCCGCCAGCGAGTCCAGCGCCGCGTCGAACGCCGTGCCGGTGCCCTCCGCCACGGCGCGGGAGACCACGGCCTCGGTCACCGGCCACACCAGCCAGCCCGCGAACCCGGGCGAGGTGCGCGCCGCCCGCACCGCCGCCAGCAGGGCCGCGGTGTCACCGGGCACGTCCGCCAGCAGCGCGTCCCGCAGCAGGTCGCAGCGCTGCCGCAGGCCCAGCGGGCCCAGCCGCGCCGCCGCGGCCCGCACCGCGTGCGGCGGTGCGCCGGTCGCTCCCTCGAACACCCGCGCCAGGTCCCGCGCCACGTCGGCGCCCACCAGCTCGTCGGCGAACGGCATCGTTTCGCTCCCACCCGGCCCACTGGCCGCTCGTCCCACGTCGGAGAACTCCTACCAGCCACCGCCGACACGCCCGAGCCCGGCCGGGCCACGTTTAATCCCGACCGGTTCGGGCGATCACGTGCGGTGTGGAACAACGGGAGGCACCCGACGTGCCGCGCGGACTGCGCGTCGCGGGCGCCGTCAGCTGGCGGCTGCTCGCGATCGCGGCGGTGCTGTTCGTGCTGGGGCGGATCGCGTCGGTGCTCGCGGAGCTGGTGATCGCGCTCGGCGTGGCGTTGCTACTGGCCGCGCTGCTGGCGCCGCTGGTCGACCGGCTCACCCGCTGGGGAGTGCCGCGCACCGCCGCGACCGTGTTGGCGCTGCTGCTCGGGCTCGTGGTGGTGGGCGGGGTGCTCGCGCTCGTGGTCATCACCGTGATCAACGGGCTGCCCGGGTTGCAGGCGCAGGCCGCCCAGACCGTGGAGGGCGTCCACCACTGGCTGCGCACCGGGCCGCTGCGGCTCAGCCAGGGGCAGCTGGACGACTGGGTGCAGCGCATCACCGACTACCTGCGCACCAGCCAGAGCGGGGGCACCGCCGGGGCGGTGAGCACCGCGACGACCGTGCTCAGCGTCGGCAGCGGACTGCTGCTGGCGCTGTTCACGCTGATCTTCTTCCTGCGCGACGGCGGCCGGATCTGGCGGTTCGCGCTGCGGGTCGCCGTGCCCGCCCACGTGCGGGACCGGGTGGACGTGGCCGGGCAGCACGCGTTCCACTCGCTGGTCGCCTACGTGCGGGCGAGCGCGGCCGTGGCGCTGATGGACGCGGTGGGCATCGGCGTCGGCTGCGCTCTCGTCGGAGTACCGCTGTCGGCGGCGCTGGCCGCGCTGGTGTTCCTCGGCGCGTTCGTGCCCTACGTCGGCGCGATGATCACCGGCTCGATCGCGGTGCTCATGGCGCTGGTCACGACCGGGCCGCTGCCCGCGATCATCGTGCTCGCGGTGGTCGTCGGCGTCATGCAGCTGGAGGGGCACGTGCTGCAGCCGCTGATCCTCGGGCACGCGGTGCGGCTGCACCCGCTGGCGATCGTCCTCGGCGTGACCGCCGGGTTCCTCGGCGCGGGAGTGGCGGGCGCGGTGTTCTCGGTACCGGTCATCGCGCTACTCAACGCGGGCATCCGGGCGCTCGCCGAACCGCCGCCGGAGCCGGGTGCCGAACCGGAGGCGGAGGGCGCCGAACCACCGGCGGAGCCGGGTGCCGAGTGGCCGGCGCAGGCCGGTGCCGAGCCCGCGGCCGACGCGGCGAACCCCGATTAGCGCCGCGCCCGGCGTGCGATCACCGGGGCCCGCGCACCTACAGTCGGGTGACGGCACCGGACCGGCCGGTGCGGGACCGAGAGGACGGCCAGCGGGTGCGCAAGGTGAAGGACTTGACCGGACCGGGCGTGACGGACCGGTTCGGCATCGGCGGCACCGACCTGGGGGTGATGGCGCAGGCACCGGACGGGCGGATCGTGTCGGTCTTCGGCGACACCTTCGAACGCGCCGGCGTCGGCGGTCCCGGCTGGCGCTCCCCGGTGGTCCTGTTCGCCGATCCGGGCACCGCCACCGCGGGCATCGGCTGGACCGGCTCCGCCGGGCCCGACTCCTACGCCGGGCAAGCGCTGCCGTACCAGCACGACTCCGTGATCCAGGGGCGGCGCGTCAGCACCGTCATCCCCACCGACCTGATCACCGTCGGGGACGTGATGTACCTGCACGTCATGGTGTGCGAGGGGATCGGCAACGTGCACTGGACCGAGGTGCACGGCTCCACCGACAACGGCGAGACCTGGCAGCACACCGGCACCACCTGGCCCGGCGACCTGCACGGCGGACTGTTCCAGATGCTGACCTGGGGGCTCGGCGACGACGGTTACGCGTACGCGTTCACCACCGGTTTCCGCCGCGACCAGGGCCTGCTGCTGCACCGGGTGCCCGCCGACCGGATCACCGATCCCGGTGCCTGGGAGGGCTGGGGGTTCCGCGACGGCCGGTGGGCGTGGGGCAACCCGCCGACGATCGCGCTCACCGGTGCCTACGGCGAGCTGTGCCTGCGGCCGGTCGGCGGCCGGTGGCTGCTGTCGCTGTTCAACGCGGGCGACTACCGGATCGACGTGCTGAACCTGGACGTGCCCACCGCGAACCTGTACGAGGCGCCGCGCGCGACCGCCGTGCACGGCTCGTCCTGGCCCGGTGAGGACCACTCCAGCGGGCAGGTCGCGCAGCTCTACGGCGGCTACATCGTGCCCGGCTCCACGCTCGACGACCTGCACCTCGTGGTGAGCCAGTGGAACACCGAGCGGAACTGGCCGTACAAGGCCATGCAGTTCGCCGGGAGCGCCCCGCGGAGCTGATCGCGCCCGCCGCTACCGTGACCGCATGGACAGCATCGCAGAGCTCCGGTCCCGGCTGCGCGGCTTCGCCGAAGCGCGGGACTGGGGCCGGTTCCACACCCCGAAGAACCTCGCGATGGCCCTCAGCGGCGAAGCGGGGGAGCTGATCGCCGAACTCCAGTGGCTCGACGACACCGCCGTCGCCGACGGGCTCGCGAACGGCGAGCTGACCGGGCGGCTCGCCGACGAAGCCGCCGACGTCCTGCTGTACCTGGTGCAGTTCGCCGAAGCCACCGGCATCGACCTCGTCCGGGCCGCGCACGACAAGATCGACCGCAACGAGTCCCGCTACCCGGTCCACCTCGCCCACGGCAACGCCACCAAGAGCACCGAGCTCTAGCGCACCCGGTGCCCGTGGCGCGGCACCCGGTTGCACACTGCTGGGATGGCGGAGTCGTCGCAGCTGCTGCTGGTGCTGGACCTGGTCGGGACGTTCGCGTTCGGCCTCAACGGGGCGCTCACCGCGGTGCGGGCCGTGCGGTTGGACCTGGTGGGGGTGCTGACGCTGGGGATGATGACCGCGCTGGGCGGCGGGATCCTGCGCGACGTGCTCATCCAGTCGTTGCCGCCCGCCACGTTCAGCGACCTCGCGTACCTGGGTGCGGCCGCGGCGGGCGCGCTGGTGGCCTTCTTCCTGAGCCTGCCGCTGGAGCGGTTCACCCTGCTCATCGTGGTGTTCGACGCGATCGGGCTCAGCGTGTTCTGCGTGACCGGGGCGACGAAGGCGCTGGAGTTCGGGCTCGGCGGAGTGCAAGCGGTGCTGCTCGGCGGCCTCACCGCCGTCGGCGGCGGCACGCTGCGCGACGTGATGCTGCGGAAGGTGCCGACCGTGCTGGTCAGCGACCTGTACGCGGTGCCCGCGCTGGTCGGGGCCGGGATCGCGGTGGGCGCCGCGCACCTCGACCTGGGGCCGCTGGTCGTGGCGGGGGTGGCCGCGCCGGTGTGCTTCGCGATCCGGATGTTCGGCGTCGTGTTCGAGCTCAACGTCCCCACCGCGCCCGGCCGCGGCTCCCGCGAGCAGGACTGACCGGCCGCGCCGAGTACCGCGGTCGCCGCCCGGCGAACGCTCCGGCCGCTGCGCACAATCCAAGGGAGTCCGACAGAGCGAGGAGCCGCCATGACCGCCGATCCCGTCTCGTCCGTGCTCGCGGGAGCCGAGGACGCCACGAGCTGGCAGGAGGACTTCTACCGCGACCTGCACCAGCACCCGGAGCTGTCCCACCAGGAGCACCGCACCGCGGAGAAGGTCGCCGGACGGCTCCGCGAGCAGGGCTACGAGCTGCACACCGGCGTCGGCGGCACCGGAGTCGTCGGGGTGTTGCGCAACGGATCCGGCCCGGTGGTGCTGCTGCGCGCCGACATGGACGCGCTGCCGGTGCGGGAGGCGACCGGACTGCCCTACGCCAGCACCGCCACCTCCGGCGAGGACGGCGAGGGCTCGCCCGTCATGCACGCCTGCGGCCACGACGTGCACGTGACCTGCCTGCTCGGCGCCGCGCAACTGCTCGCGGCGGACACCGAGCACTGGAGCGGCACCGTCATCGCCCTGTTCCAGCCCGCCGAGGAGTCCGGCGACGGTGCGCAGGGCATGGTCGACGACGGGCTGGCGGACCTGGTGCCGAAACCCGACGTCGCCCTCGGCCAGCACGTGATGCCGTACCCGGCCGGGATCGTCGGCACCCACGCCGGACCGACGTTCGCCGCCGCCGACAGCATGCGTATCACCGTGCACGGCCGCGGCGGGCACGGCTCGATGCCGCAGGCGACCGTCGACCCGGTGGTGCTCGCCGCGCACATCGTGGTGCGGTTGCAGACCGTCGTGTCCCGCGAGGTCGCGCCCACCGACCCGGTGGTGCTCACCGTCGGCAGCATCCTCGCCGGGACGAAGAGCAACGTCATCCCGGACCAGGCGACCATCGAGCTGAACCTGCGCACCTACGACGAGCGGACGCGCAGCCAGGTCCTCGACGCGGTGGAGCGCATCGTCCGCGCCGAGTGCCAGGCGTCCCGTTCCCCGCGGGAACCCGAGTTCGAGATGTTCGCCCGGTTCTCTCTCACCGACAACGACGCCGACACCACCGAGAAGGTCACCGCCGCGCTCACCGGCCACTTCGGCGCCGACCGGGTGGAGGACATCGGGCGGGTCACCGCCAGCGAGGACTTCGGCGACCTGCCCGCCGCGTGGGGGACTCCGTACTCGTACTGGGCGTTCGGCGGCACCGACCCCGATCGGTTCGAGCGGGCCAGCAGGGAGGGCCGGGTCTCGCAGGACATCCCGGTCAACCACTCCGGCACCTTCGCACCGGTGCTCCAGCCGACGCTGCGCACCGGCACCGGCGCGCTCGTCGTCGCCGCGCTGGCCTGGCTGGCCTGAGATGAGCGTTCCCGGTTACGTCTGGATCCTGACGATCGTCGTGATCATCGGCCTGCTGTTGTTCGACTACGTCTTCCACGTCCGGAAGCCGCACACCCCGGGGCTGCGGGAGGCGGCGGTGTGGTCGGCGCTCTACGTCGGCATCGCCATCGTGTTCGGCCTGCTCGTGTGGATCTTCGGCGGGACCACGATGGGCGCGGAGTACTTCGCCGGGTACGTCACCGAGAAGGCGTTGTCGGTGGACAACCTGTTCGTCTTCTTGATCATCATCTCCAGCTTCAAGGTGCCGCACGCCGACCAGCAGAAGGTGCTGCTGTTCGGCATCGTGTTCTCGCTGTTCGCGCGGACCGGGTTCATCTTCATCGGCGCCGCGCTGATCAACACCCTCGCGTGGGTGTTCTACCTGTTCGGGCTCGTCCTGCTCATCACGGCGGGGAACCTGCTGCGGCCCTCGGAGTCCGAGGACCGCACCGCCGACAACGTGATCATCCGGCTGGCCAAGCGGTTCTTCCACACCAGCGACGACTACGACGGCGACAAGCTGTTCACCCACGTCGACGGCAAGCGGATGCTCACCCCGATGCTGCTGGTGATGGTCTCCATCGGCGGTACCGACCTGCTGTTCGCGCTCGACTCGATCCCGGCGATCTTCGGGCTCACCCAGAACGTGTACCTGGTGGTCACGGCCACCGCGTTCTCGCTGCTGGGGTTGCGGCAGCTGTACTTCCTCATCGACGGGCTGCTGGACCGGCTGATCTACCTGTCGTACGGGCTGGCGGTCATCCTCGGGTTCATCGGCGTCAAGCTCGTGCTGCACGCCCTGCACGAGAACAATGTGCCGTTCATCAACGGCGGCCGGCCGGTGCACGTCGTGGAGATCAGCACCGGCGTGTCCCTGGGCGTGATCATCGGCGTGCTGGTGATCACCGTGCTGGCCTCGCTGCTGAGCGCGCGGGGACGGGCGAAGAACACCATCGCCGGGGCCCGCAGGCACGCCGAGCAGTACCTCGACGAGGGCTACGAGACCGATCCGGCGGCCCGGCAGCGCACCTACGAGAAGCTGCTCGACGAGGAACGCCGGCTCGACGCGCTGCCCGCGAAGTTCCGGGCCGAGATCCACGACGAGCCGGGCCTGCGGGACTCGCTGCGCCGCGCCCACGCCAAGCACCGCGACGCCGTGCACGAGCAGCGGGCCGGGCGCGACCGCACCGACGGGGACCCGACCGGCGCCGGCTGACCGCGGCCGGAGCCGTCACGGCCGGAACGCGCTGGGCGCCGAACCCGTCTCCCGCTTGACCATCGTGGTGAACGCCGCCGGGTTGCCGTAGCCCAGCTCGGCGGCGACCGAGGTGACGGTGCGCCCCGACGCCAGCGACCGCACCGCGTGCAGCGCGCACGCCCGCTGCCGCCACGCGTGGAAGGTCGACCCGGTCTGCGCCGGGAACAGCCTGCTGAAGGTGCGCTCGCCGACGTGCAGCTCCGCCGCCCACCGCGAGCTCGGATCGTGCACGTCCGGGGCGGCGAGGAACCGCTCGCACAACCGGCGCAGCCCCGGGTGGCGCGGCAGCGGCAGGTCGAACGGCAGCGGCGCCAGCGACCGGATCTCGTGCAGCACCAGCTCCACCAGCGCGCCGTCCCGCCCGGCCGGGTCGTACTCGGGCTCCACGTCCACCGCGGCCAGCAGCAGCTCGCGCAGCAGCGGCGACACCTCCACGACCCGGCACCGGTCCGGGAACCACGGCACCGCGCGCGGCTCCAGGTACAGGCTGCGGGTGGTCACGCCGTTCATCAGCACCTGGTGATCGGTCCCGGCGGGGACGAGCACCGCGCGGTGCGCCGGGACCGTCCAGTCGCCGTCCGCGGTCTCCACCCGCATCACCCCGGTCGCGCCGTACAGCAGCTGCGCGCGGCGGTGGCGGTGCAGCGGCAGCAGGTGGCCCGGCGGGTAGTCGGTGCCGATCGCCAGCACCGGCCGGTCCAGGTCCTCCAGCTCCGCGATCGGCACGTTGCGCACCCCGCGATGGTATGCCCGGTTCGGCGAGTGCTCGGAGGAACGTGGCCGGACGACGAATGCGGGCCGGCGCGCCGGGCGCCTAGCGTGCTGGAAGTGCTGACCTCCTTCCTCGTGCTGTTCTGCTTCGGCTGCCTGACCGGCGTCACCACGGTGCTGTTCGGCTTCGGCGGCGGGTTCGTGACCGTGCCGGTGGTGTTCGGGTTCGTCGTCGCCACCTCCGGGGCGGACGCGATGCACGTGGCGGTGGCGACCTCGACGGCGGTGATGATCGTGAACTCGGTGTCGGCGACGCTGGCGCAGGCCCGCGCCGGGCGGTTGCGCCGCGACTACCTGTGGCCGCTGGTGCTGTTCATCGCGGTCGGCGCGGTGCTCGGGTCGCTGCTGGCCGGGCTGGTGCCGGACGGGGTGCTGCACCTGCTGTTCGTGGCGTACCTGGCGATCACCATCGTGGACGGGCTGTTCCGCAGCGGGTTCCTCGGCTCCCGGGACCGCGCCGTGCCGCCGCGCCCGCTCGGCCGCGCCACCACGACCGCGGGCGGCACCGGGATCGGCGCGGTGGCCGCGCTGCTCGGAGTCGGGGGCAGCGTGCTGACCGTCCCCCTGCTGCGGCGCCGGGGCTTCCCGATGGCGGACGCCGCGGCGATGGCGAACCCGCTGAGCGTGCCGATAGCGCTCGCGGGGACCGCCGTGTACGCGTCCGGGGCCCCGGCGGTGGCCGTGGCGGGGCGGATCGGATTCGTCGACCTGCTCGCCGCGGCGGCGCTGCTGTGCGGTTCGCTGCCCGCGATCGCGGTGACGAAGCGGGTGACCGGGCGGATCCCGGACCGAGTGCACGCGGTGGCGTACCTGGTGCTGCTCGTGGTGGTGCTGATCTCGATGGTGATCACCGGCGCCTGACGGCGATCCTCGAAGGTGGGTCGGGGATTCCTAGGGTCCGCGGACCTCCGAGGTTTCCGCGTGCAGGCCGCAGAGTCGTGGCACGGCCGCGAAGCGCGCGGTCGCCGAACCACCGGAGGAAACCGTGTCCGCACCGCTGTCCCTCGACGCGTCCACGCCGCGCCCGCGCCCCGCATTCCTGGCACGCCCGCACGGGCTGTTCATCGGAGGGGAGTGGCGGCAGGCCCGCGCGGGCGCGTCGTTCCCGGCCGTCGACCCGGCCACCGAGCAGGACCTCGCCGAGATCGCCCTCGCCGACGCGGGCGACGTGGACGCCGCGGTCGCCGCCGCCCGCGCCGCGTTCGACGACCCGTCCTGGTCCGCGCTGAGCCCGCAGCGCCGACGCGCTGCGGGAGCACCAGGAGGAGCTCGCCACCCTCGACTCGCTGGAGATGGGCGCACCGCTGGCGCTGACCCGCGGCATGGTCGAGCACGCCGCCGAGGTGTTCCGGCACTACGCGGGCTGGCCCACGAAGCTCTACGGCCAGGTCGGCCCGACCGACCCGTCCCGCCTGCACTACGTGCTGCGCCAGCCGGTCGGCGTGGTCGGCGCGATCGTCGCCTGGAACGGGCCGCTGCTGCAGGCCGCGTGGAAGCTGGCGCCCGTCCTGGCGACCGGCAACACCGTGGTGTTCAAACCGGCCGAGCAGAGCTCGCTCAGCGCGCTGCGGCTCGCGGACCTGCTGGCCGCCGAACTGCCCGCCGGGGTGGTCAACGTGATCACCGGTCCGGGCGACGTGACCGGGCAGGCGCTGATCTCGCACCCCGGCGTCGACAAGATCAGCTTCACCGGCTCGGGCGAGGTCGGCAAGCACATCGTGCGCACCTCCGCGGACTCGCTGGCGCGCGTCACCCTGGAGCTGGGCGGGAAATCGCCCGCGATCGTGTTCGCCGACGCCGACCTGGAGGCCGCCGCCGCGCAGGCCGCGATGGGGTTCTGCGCGGGCAGCGGGCAGTCGTGCGTGGCGGGCAGCCGCATCTTCGTGCAGGAACCCGTGCGCGACCGGTTCGCCGAGCTGCTGACCGCGGAGCTCGCGCGCATCCCGATCGGCGACCCGTTCCACCCGCGGACGCTGATGGGGCCGCTGGCGTTCCGCGGGCACTACGAGCGCGTCACCTCCTACCTGGACCTCGCCCGGCAGGAAGGCGCCACGATCGCCGCGGGTGGCACGGGCATCGGCGGGCTGTACGTGCCGCCGACGCTGCTCACCGACGTCACCGCGGACATGCGGGTCGCGCGGGAGGAGATCTTCGGGCCCGTCGCGGCGCTGCAGCCGTTCACCGACGAGGACGAGGTGGTGCGGGCGGGCAACGACACCACCTACGGGCTGTCCGCCTCGGTGTGGACCCGCGACGTCGGCACCGCGCACCGCACCGCCGCGCGGCTGCGCGCCGGCACGGTGTGGATCAACTCCGGGCAGGAGATGAGCAGCGGGAGCGTGCCCTTCGGCGGGTTCGGGCAGTCCGGTCTCGGCCGCGAGCACGGCACCGACGTCCTCGACGCCTACACCGAGGCGAAGACGGTGATGCTGGGGCTGTGACGGTGGTGCTGCGCCCACCGGCCGCACCGCCGTTCACCGGTTCGGCCGTACCGGGAGCCCGCTACCGGGGGACCGGGTTGATCACCGACCGACCGGACGGTTAAGAATGGGCCCCGGCCAGCGCGCCCCGCGCCGGTCCGGGACCGCCCCGCCGTCCCGGGCCGGCGGAGCGGGCCGTCCGCGGTGGCAGCAGGCACTGACGACGCCGGGGTGCCGCCCCGGTCCTGGGAGCGGAGGAAAGTCATGAGCACACCAGCTGTCCCCGGCGAGGTCGCCGTCATCGGCGGCGGCCGGATGGGGTCGGGCATCGCGCAGACCTTCGCCATCGCAGGCGCCGACGTGTCCATCGTGGAGAGCGGCGCGGACGGCGCCGCCGCCGCGACCGACCGGATCGCGGGCAGCGTCCGGCGGGCCGCCGACCGCGGCAAGCTCGCCGAGGACCCCGCGGACCTGCTCGGCAGGCTGCGGGTGCTGACCGGCGTCGCGGACCTGCCGGGCGGCGTCGAGCTGGTCGTCGAAGCGGTGCCCGAGCAGCTGGAGCTCAAGGTCGAGGTGCTGACCGCGGTGGAGGACGTGCTCGGCCCGGACGCGGTGCTGGCCTCCAACACCAGTTCGCTGCCGATCGCCGAGCTGTCCGCGGCGCTGCGCGAACCGCGGCGGTTCCTCGGGATGCACTTCTTCAACCCGGTGCCCGCCTCGCAGCTCGTGGAGCTCGTCGCCGGGCCGGACACCGCCGCGGACGTGCTCGGCGGCGCCCGCGACTGGGTGCGCGGCCTCGGCAAGACCGAAGTGCAGGTGCGGGACTCGCCGGGCTTCGCCACCAGCCGCCTCGGCGTGCTGCTCGGCCTGGAGGCGATCCGGATGCTCGAAGAGGGCGTCGCCGACGCCGAATCCGTGGACACCGCGATGCGGCTCGGCTACCGGCATCCGATGGGGCCGCTGCGCTCCACCGACCTCGTCGGGCTCGACGTGCGGCTCGCCATCGCCGAACACCTGCGTGCCACGCTCGGCGAGCGGTTCGCCCCGCCGCAGCTGCTGCGGGACAAGGTCGAGCGCGGGGAACTCGGCCGCAAGACGGGGATCGGGTTCTTCGCGTGGTGAGCGGGTAGCGGCAGCCGGGCAGGTTCGAAGGCAGGGCGGCAGCGCTCTTCGTCGCGAGCGGACGCCGTCAGCGGATGGCGGGGTCCACTGCGTCCTCTGCGGGGCCGGTCTTCGCCGGAGTGGTGCGAGGATCGCTCGGGGTCGGAGCTTCGTGGTCGGTCGGAGTATCGGAATACGGGTTCGTGGCGGGGTTCGCGGCTCCGGTGGGGTCGGCGAGGACCGCTCGCGCGCGGTCCACGTCGAGCGCCCCGTCCCACTTGGCGATCACCAGCGTCGCGACCGCGTTGCCGTAGAAGTTCACCAGCGCCCGGCACTCCGACATGAACTTGTCGATGCCGAAGATCAACATGATGCCCGCAGCGGGCACCGTGCCGATGGTGGACAACGTGGCGGTGAGCGCGATGAACCCGCCGCCCGCGACCCCGGCCGCACCCTTCGAGGTCAGCAGCATGACCGCCAGCAGGCCCAGCTGCTGCCCGATGCTCAACGGCGTGTCGGTGGCCTGCGCGATGTACAGCGCCGCCAGCGACAGGTAGATCGCCGCGCCGTCCAGGTTGAAGCTGTACCCGGTCGGCACCACCAGCCCGACCGTCGCGCGGTCCGCGCCCAGCGCCGTCAGCTTCCGCATCAGCCCCGGCAGCGCCGGTTCCGCGGTGGACGTGCCGAGCACCAGCAGGAACTCCTCCTTGAAGTACCGGAACAACCGGAACACGTTCAACCGCACGTAGGCGCCCAGCACTCCGCCGAGCACCACCACCACGAAGAACAGCGAAGTCCCGTAGAACAGCGCGATCAACGTGCCCAGGCTGCTCAACGCGGACACCTCGAACGCGCCGACCGCGTAGGCCATCGCGCCGAACGCGCCCAGCGGCGCGGCCTTCATCACGAAGCCCAGGACCTTGAACACGGCCTCGGTCAGCCGGTTCACCCCGGCGATGATCGGCTCGCCGACCGGCCCGACCGCTTTGACGGCGATGCCGAACAGCACGGCCAGGAAGATGATCTGCAGGATGTCGCCGTCGACGAACGCGCCGAAGAAGCTCTCCGGGACCAGGTGGGTGAACAGCTCCCACCAGTGCTGCCGTTCGCCGTCGGCGATGTACTGCTGGGCGTCCCCGCTTGTGCAGCGATTCCGGCCGGGCGTGCACTCCGACGCCGAGCCGGGTGACGTTGATGGCGACCAGCCCCAGCAGCAGCGCGGCGATCGTGCCCAGCTGGAAGTAGGTGAGCGCCTTCAACCTGGTGATGCCGACCTTCTTCAGGTCGGCGACGTTGGCGATGCCGCCGATGATGGTGAGGAACACGATCGGCCCGATCAGCATCTTCATCGCCGCGATGAACGTGGTGCCGATCGGCTGCATGGCCTCGCCGAGCTCGGGCCGCCACCACCCGAGGAGCACGCCCACGACGATGGCGATCAGCACGTGCACGTACAACTGCCGGTACCAGGGCTTCGGGGCGGGCTGCGGTGCGGCATGCGTCATTGCACTCTCCTGCACGTCGTTCGGGCGGCGTCCGGGATCAGCCGCGGGGGAGCAGCCGTTCGGCGATGCGCGCCCCGAGCCGTTCCAGCAGCGGTGCGGCGTCGCGCATGCAGCGCGCCGAGTCGGCGTCGAGGTCGGTGATGGTGGGCGCGACGTCGGGACCAGCCGCCGCAGAGTCCGAAGTGGACGGATGATTTCCGGGGTTGCGGCGGCTATCGGAGTGCCGGCGTCCCGGGCCGCGCGAGCGGCACCGGCGGGTTCGTTGCCGCGCGGCATCGGCCGGACCAGCCGTGAGTCGTGCGGCCCCCGCGGGTGCGGCCCGGCGAGCTCGGCCGACCGGGGGAGATCGGGGGCGCGCCCGGTGGGCGCGGCCGACCGTCCGTCGCCGTCGGTGCTCGCGCTGCCGCCGAGCCCACCACCTCGCGGGCGAGGCCGGCGGTGGCGGTCGGCGCGTCGAGCGGCCCCCGGACGAATCGAGCGCGACCAGCACCCGCCCCATGAATCCTCCTCGACCCGGCCGGAACGTGGGAACCACCGTGGCCCGGCCGCCGTCGCGGCGTCCAAGAGTAAGTTGCTACCCGAGCCATAGGTTCACCGAATGAATGCCGCACACGCTGCGACGACGCCCGACCCGGGAGGCCGACCCCGATGGACACCCGGCAGCTGGAGTACTTCCTCGCCGTCGTCGACCACGACGGGTTCGGCCGCGCAGCCCAGGCACTGCACCTCGCGCAGCCGTCGCTGTCGCAGGCCATCGCCGGACTCGAACGCGAACTCGGGGTGCGGCTGTTCCACCGGGTCGGGCGCGGCGTGGTGATCAGCAACGCGGGCCGCGAACTCGTCGGCCCGGCGCGGCAGGTGCTGCGGGACCTGCGGGCCGCGCGCGCCACCGTGGACTCGGTGAAGGGCGTGCTGCGCGGGCGGGTGGAACTCGCCACGATGCCCTCGCCCGGCATCGAACCGCTCGGCGCGCTCACCGCCGAGTTCGCCCGGCGCCACCCCGGCGTCGTCGTCGGTGCCGACGCGGCGTTCACCGCCGACGAGGTGGTGCAGCTGATCAAGCAGGGCGCCTGCGAGCTCGGTCTCGTCGGTGCTCCCGCGCCGCCCCGCGCGCCCGGGGTCGAGGTGATCCCGTTGGAGGAGCAGGGTTTCCTGCTCGTCGGCGCCCCGGAGCACGAGTTCCCCGCCGCGGATCCGGTGCGGCTCGCCGACCTCGCCGACGCGCGGCTGATCGCCTCCCCGCCGGGCAGCCTGATGCGCGGCATCGTCGACGACGCGCTCGCCGGGGGAGTGCCGGTGCGGATCGCCGCCGAAGTGGCGCACCGGACGTCGATCCTGCCGCTGGTGCTGCAAGGCGTGGGCCTCGCCGTGCTGCCCGCCGCGTGGGCGCCGCTGGCCCGGCGCTGCGGGCTGCGCCTCGCCCGCATCGACCACCCGGCCCGGCTGCACGTGGCGCTGCTGAGCCGCACCGCCCCGCTCACCCCGATCGCCGAAGCGTTCCGCGCGGTCGCCCGCGAGCACCGGGCCGCCGACTACCTGGACGAGGCCCGCTGAACGGTGCGGATAGGCCCGGCCTATGCATCGCATCGCCGACGCGTCTTGGACGCGTGCTGCGCCGCCGGGCTTCACTCGGGCCACCACCGCCCGCAGCGACCCCAGGAGTGATCGATGCCAGCAGCACCCGCCGCCCGCACCTTCCGCATCGCCGCCATCCCCGCCGACGGGGTGGGCGAGGAGGTCGTCGCCGCCGGTCGCACCGTGCTCGACGCCCTCGCGGCGGGCTCCGGCGGCGCGTTCGCCTTCGACTGGACCGAATTCCCGTGGGGCTGCGGCTACTACGCCGAGACCGGGCGGATGATGCCCGCGGACGGCCTGGAGCAGCTCCGCGGCTTCGACGCCCTCTACTTCGGCGCCGTCGGCTGGCCGTCGGTGCCCGACCACATCAGCCTGTGGGGGCTGCGGCTCAACATCTGCCAGAACTTCGACCAGTGGGCCAACGTGCGCCCGGTGCGCTTCCACCCCGGCATCACCTCGCCGCTGCGCAAGGCCGACCACACCGAGCTGGACTGGGTGGTGGTGCGGGAGAACAGCGAAGGCGAGTACGCGGGGCTCGGCGGGCGGAACCTCTCCGGCCGCGGACCCGGCAACGAGGTGGCGCTGCAGACCGCGCTGTTCACCGAGCACGGCTGCGAACGCATCATCCGCTTCGCCTTCGACCTCGCCCGGCAGCGCCCGCGCAAGAAGGTGTCGTCGGTGACCAAGAGCAACGCCCAGCAGTACGGCATGGTGCTGTGGGACGAGGTGTTCGAGCGGGTCGCCGCCGACTACCCGGACGTGGAGACCGAGAGCGTGCTCGTCGACGCGATGGCCGCCAAGTTCGTGCTCAAGCCGGAGGACCTGTCGGTGGTGGTGGCCTCCAACCTCAACGCCGACATCCTCTCCGACCTGTGTTCGGCGCTGGCGGGAAGCCTGGGCCTCGCCGCCGGCGCCAACCTGAACCCGGAGCGCCGGTTCCCGTCCATGTTCGAACCGGTGCACGGCTCCGCCCCCGACATCGCCGGGCAGGACCTGGCGAACCCGGCGGGCGCCCTCGGCAGCGCCGCCCTGATGCTCGACCACTTCGGCCTGCCCGCCGAGGCGACCCGCCTCCGCGACGCCATCGACGCCACCGCCGCCGCGGGCATCCGCACCCCCGACGTCGGCGGGACCGCCAAGACCACCGAGATCACCGACGCGGTCGTCGCCGAGCTCGGTTGAGCCGTTCGGTCGGTCCGCTCGCCCCGGTCACTCGCCGGGCGAGCGGGCCGGGGGCGCTGCGGCAGGCAACGCGCAGCCGGGCCGGGACCCGTCCCACCGGGAGCCCTCGGCCAGGCAGGCGGAGATCAGGTGCACCTGCTGGCCGTAGCTGCGGCCCCGCACCGCGGTCACGTCCCCGTTCTCGTCGACCTCGCACGGGTTGTCGTTCGTGCACTGCTCGCCGTCGCGGTTGGAGGTGTTGTTGATGCCGACGATCGTGCGCTCGTCGGGGGACAGCAGCGCCGCGCCGGAATCGCCGGGCCTGCTGGCGCAGGTGTCGCTGGGGGCGTAGCGCACCGGGTCGTCCTGCTGGTAGCCGTCCTCCCGCAGGTGCCGCGGTACCGCCTCCACCGCGCACTCCGGGCGTCCGTCCAGGCGGGACAGGAACATCCGGTCACCGGCGCGCAGCGGGGCGGTGGGCAGCCGGAACACGGTCGCGCCCTCCGCGGCGAGCTGGGCGTAGGTCTTGTCCAGCCGGTACAGGGCGATGTCGGTGCCGGTCATCGTCGCGTACTCCAGCCGGACCGCGCGGGAGGTGGCCAGCGAGTAGCCGGCGGAGTCCTTGATGGTGATCGGTTCCGCCAAGTCGGCGGGCCGGTCCACCACCGCGGACCCGGGCGCGGGCCGTCCGCTCGGCAGGCAGTGGCCGTTGGTCAGCGCCAGCGCCGGATCGTCCGGGCGCGCGGTGGCGGTGCGCACCACCGATCCGTGGCACTCGCCCACCTCGGCCGCGCCCGCCACGTTCGGGACCGGGTCGAACGGGGGCACGTCGGTCCCGGACACGATGCCCTCGATCCAGGCGCGGTTCGCCGCGACATCGGTGTACATGTCGGGGAAGTCGGTGCCCCTGATGCCGGGTCCGATGACCGTCCCGGCCAACGCCCACCCGTCACCGTCGCGGACCAGGGCGGGCCCGCCGGAGTCCGTCATGCCCGGCCCGACGGGCGGCTCGGCCTGACCGATGCACAACGGCGAGGTGCTGCCGTCGTCGTCCCAGCACTCCGCGAGCGGCACGACCCGGGTGTCGGCTTCGCGCAGCGTGCTGGGGTAGCACTCGGGGTCGTCGAAGTCGCCGCAGCCGGCCGCAGTCGCACCCCAGCCGAGGATCCGGACGGGTTCGCCGACTGCGGGCGCGCTGTCCGCGAGCCGGGCGGGCCGGGCCTGCGCGGGATCGCGCAGGTGCAGCAGCGCGATGTCCTCGCCGGGCGGGTCGTAGGAGTTGTGCCGCCGGTAGAACGCGTCGACCTCGGTGACCTCGCCGCCGGTGGTGGTGTCCAGCGATCCGATGCGGACCTGCCAGCCGCGGGGAACGCCCGCCGTCGCCCCGGTCGGCGAGTTGGCGCAGTGGCCCGCGGTCACCGCCCACCGCGGCGCGATGAGCACCGCCCCGCACCGGTGCCCGTCCGGGCGGGGCGGGTCGTACTGGAGCGAGACCATGAACGAGTACGGCTCCGCGGACTCGGTGCCGCCGACGATGGCCGACGCGGGAACCGCGCCCGCCACCGCCGTCGTCAGCGCGAGCCCGCAGAGCAGCGCGAAGGAACGGGTTCGGAGGTGCATGGGCCCCACCGTGTCCCGCGCTCGTCCGCGCCACGTCGTCGTCCCGTCACGGTTTCGTACCAGCCGGCCGCCCGGTCGTTCGCGGGAGAACCGGGAAATCCGGTGATCGCGGCGTGTTCAGAGGCGGTTCACCAGGGGGTCGGCGCGGCTTGGGTCCGGCTCCACGCGGCGGCGGCACGATGTGCCGGACGTACGCCGAGCCGAGGAGCCGCAGTGAAGCCCGACCGCCGTCTGCTGATCGCCCTGGCCGCCACCGGCCTGACCGCCGCCACCGCGATCGCCGCGCCCAGCGCGCTCGCGGGCCCCGGTGCGCGTGCCGCCGAGCTGCCCGACCCGGGCAGCTACGACGCCGCGATCGCCTGGATTCCGGACACCCAGTACTACTCGGAGAGCCACCCCGAGCACTTCGACGCGCAGACCCGGTGGCTCGTCGACAACGCCGCCGAGCGCAAGATCGGCTATGCGACGCACACCGGCGACATCGTGGACGACTCCGATGACGAGGACCAGTGGAAGAACGCCGACGCCAGCATGAAGGTGCTGGACGACGCGAAGTTCCCGTACGGCGTCGTGGAGGGCAACCACGACGTGGACGGGCTCTACGCGGACTACTTCGGTGACGACCGGTTCGCCGGCTCCCCGGTGCGCGGCGAGTCGTTCGAGAACAACCGCCAGCACTACGACCTCGTGGACGTGGCGGGCGAGCAGGTCATGATGCTGTCGCTGACCTGGGACATGCAGGAGGCGGACTTCGCCTGGGCGGAGGACGTCCTCGCCGCGCACCCCGACACCCCGGTGATCATCAGCGTGCACGCGTACCTGGAGACCGACGGCTCCTACAGCGAGCAGGGCCAGGAGATCTTCGATCGGATCGTCGAGCCGCACCGCAACGTGAAGGCCGTGCTGTGCGGGCACAACCACGGCGCCACGCACAACGTGAAGGACCTCGGCGGCGGTCGCACCGTGCCGGAGATCCTCGCCGACTACCAGAGCGCCCCGGAGGGCGGGCTCGGCTACCTGCGGCTGCTGCAGTTCGACGTGGACGCGGGCAAGATGATCGTCGACACCTACTCGCCGTCCGAGGACGACTCGAACTACTTCGACGGCGAGGACGACTTCACCGTGGACGTGGACCTGAAGGCCACCGAGTGATCCGCGCGGGGGCGCCGCGCAGGTGGGCGCCCCCGGCCACGCACCGCGTGCGGGCCGAATTCCCGTGGTCCCGGCGCGCCGCGCGGGGCTAACCTGGGGGCAATCGCGCCGGGCCTGGCCCGCCGAGTCGACCACCCGACGCGTACGGGGCCGCGAAGAACGACTCCCATCGAATCCGCAGCAGCACCGAGGCACCGGTGGACGGAACGGATTTCGCCTGCCGGGTTCGTGTGGGAAGCAGGTAATGACCATGCAAGTGAAGAGCATCTTCGTCTACAGCTCCGGCGGCTGGGGCCGGCACCGGCACCACGGCTGGGGCTGGGGCCACGGCTGGGTC
>NZ_JAIUKC010000145.1:0-16975 GCF_020177435.1 Saccharopolyspora sp. 7B
CCGGGTGGTGACCTCGCGGCGGACCTCGGCGCCGGACTCGGCGGCGGCGAGGGCGTGCTCCAGGTGGTCCAGCTCGGCGAGCAGCGCCGTCCCGCCCAGTCCGGCGGAGCGGTCCGGCCCGCCGGGTCCGGCGGGTCCGCCCGCGTGGTCGGCGTCGTCCGCGCCGCCGGCCGCGGGGGGGCGCCCCCCCCCCCCCCCCCCCGCCACCGCAAAGGTGCCCGGCACCGGTCAGCTGTAGGCGCTCATGCGCTTGCCACCGGCCTGGTCGGTGTCCTGCATGTTCGTCGTACCGGACTGGACGTTCTGCTTCTGCTGCTCGATGTACTGGGCGAAACCGTCCAGCCGGCCGCGCAGGCGCTCCGCCGAGGCGTTGTAGCCGGTGGCGGACTGCCCCTGCCAACCCTTCTCCTGCAGGTTGGTGGCGTCCTTGATGAGCTCGCTGGCGCGCTCGTTGACGAACTCGAGGCCCTGCTTCAGGAAGTTCTGGGCTTCTTCGAGTGCGCCGTAGTCATAAGTCTTGGGGCTGGTCATCTCTGCTGCTCCTCAGTGCGGAATGTGCGGATGTTCGGGTGCGCGAAGCGCGATCAGCCGATGAAGTTCTCGATCGGCGTGTTCGTGATCGGCTTGACGTTGCTCTGGTCCTGCTCGGTCTGCTGACCGGCGGTCGAGCGCATGTCCTGCGACATCGCCTGGAGGTCGGCCAGCACGGAGTCCTTCAGGCGGGTGAGGTCCTGCTCGTACTGGTCGACGAGCATCTTGGTCATCTCGTTCGGGCTGCGCTGGCCCACACCGTCGAGCTGGCTGCGCAGCTGGGTCAGCTGCTGCTCGATCTCTTCGCGGGCGGTGTCGTGCCGACCGGCGACCTGCTGGATTTCCGCTTCGTCAAAAAGTGCGCCGTCAATAGCCACTTGTTCCTCCGTTTGGCAATCGCCGCGGCGGCCCGCCGCAGTTCTCGTGCTCTGTGGATATCGGGTCTAACCCGACTACCAACTTAGATCTCCGCGCAGCCTGTGCGACCCGCGGGTGGTCTTGACCGCGTCAAGCTAGGGACTCCCCTCATCAAACTTGGAAGATCAAGAGGTCGGGGATTGGACCTGCGTGGCGGCAGCCGTGCTCAGCGCCGGCCCGTTGGGCAGCAGGGCGAGCAGGTCCGTGGGCACCTGCATCACGGAGCTCTCCGAGTATCCCAGGGATTTCAGCACGTTCGCGTCCGCCAGCGGGTACTTCGTGCCCACGTCGGTGATGAGGTACGCGGTGCCCGGAGCCGCGCCTGGCGCGGGCAGGTCCCTGGCCAGCACACCGCCGCCTGCGGGGATGACGATGCGGTCCGCCACGGTGCCCGCGATGTGCTGCGCGGTGTCCACCGCGCCCGCGTTCACCCGCGAGGTCGGCTGCAGCTCCAGCGTCACCTTCATGTTGCCCGAGGCCGAGGACGCGTAGCGCACGCACGGCTGCGAATCGGCGGGCGGGATCACCGTTTCCGGCACCACGCCGGGGAATCCGGTCACCAGGTCCGGCCCCTGCGAGGTCGGCACCCCGGAGATCGCGGACGGGCCCGCCTGGATCGGCGCGACCTGCATCCCCGGGTAGGCGTCCCGGGTGGACGGTGCGGCGAACAGCAGGGCCGCGCTCATCCTGTTCAGCGGCGTCACGCCGTCCTGCCGCACCAGGTAGAACTGGCTGGAATCGATGGCCGGGTTGCGCACCTCGTAGACCTGGCCGACGCGGCTGGGCTTGCCGTCGATCAGCGGACCGGCCTGCCCGGCGCCCGGGGTGTCCTGCACCTCGAGGTCGCGTCCGGCCGGGATCGGGTTCAGCCAGGTCGCCGGGACCTCCAGCGGCGCGGTGTCGCCGTAGCCGAGCGCGTCCACCACCGCCGGGCTGGTCACCCGGTACCGCTTGCCCTCCCAGATCAGCTGCAGCGCGCCGTCCGGGGTGCGCACCAGCAGGCCTTGCCCGTGCGTGGCCGCGGTGCCCGCCTGCGCGTCGACCATCAGCGTGATCGTCGGGTTGCCGATCATCTGGTTCGGCGGCAGCGGCTGCACGCACACCGTCCACGGCGTGACCCGCAGCGTCTCCGCCGTGGGGATCGAGTCGGGCGCGTTGGGGATGCCGATCGGCTGGCCGACCGGTGTGCCCTCCATGGATTCCCGGGACACCGAGGACACCGTGCCGCCGGTGTTGCCGGAGGCCAGCTTCGCCGAGGAGTAGTTCAGCGCCGGGTGCAGCTGCCCGTCCAGGTACACGAACTGGGCGCCGGTCTCCTTGTCCATCACGATCGACCCGGCCTGCTTCCAGGAGGTGTTCCCCCCGGGCAGGAACAGGCCGAGGATGCCGAAGACCGCCATCAGCAGCGCCGCGACCAGCACGCCGAACATGGTGCCGTTCTTCACCCTGCGGTTCGGCGATTCCAGCGCGTCCGGACGTCCGTGCGTGACCGCGGCGACGAGCCTGCCGACCACGAAGAAGTACGCCTGGACCTGATCCTTGCGTGACTGCATCAGCCGGCCAGCCCTCGCATCTTCGCGTACACGTGCAGGAGTTGGAGAAGCAGCGGCAGCACCGCGACCGCCGTCAGGGATTCGAAGATGTCCACCGCGCGGCCCCAGTACGGGCGCAGCCTCCGGTTCGGCAGGAACTCGGAGAGCACCAGCAGCAGCGCGCCCACGGCCAGCGAGGGCAGCCACACCGCGAGGATCGCGACCAGCGGACCCGCCCAGGTCACCACCAGCAACGTGCAGGTGGCGAACCCGACAGCGGCCGGGACGACCAGGGCCCAGCGCTGGATCGCGCCGTCCGGGTGCCGGGAGCGCAGGAACAGCAGCAGCGAGACCACCGCACCGAACACCACGGTCCACACGTCGGCTTCACCGACCAGCGCGCCCAGGACCATGAAGGTCAGCGCGGCACCGACGCCGACGTGCAGCGCCCGCGAGTAGCCCACGGTGACCGCACCGCGCTCGACCACGATCTGCTGCCCGATCGGTTCGATCTCCTCGGTCAGCTCGGACGGCGTCGTCGGCAGCAGCGGCAGCGTGAGCCCGGAGAGCCGGAACGACAGGGACGGGATGAACACGCTCAGCACGATCGTCACCACGATGCCGATCGAGGCGGCCTGCTGGCCGGAGGCCGGGCTCACCGAGGCGATCAGCGCCGGGATGCCGACCAGGAGCGTGAAGGTGATGGCGGTGGTGAACAGCAGCGACGAGTCCGCGACGCCCAGCAGCCCCACGACGAGCGCGATCAACGCACCCGCCGCCGCGCAGCTGATCATCATCGGCACCGTCGCCACCGGGTCCAGCGCGATCAGCAGCAGCACGCCGGTCAACGCCGAGTAGCAGACCGCGACGCCGGTGATGATCGTCGCCAGCACCGGGTTCGCGGCGCCGCGCGCCACCAGCGTCGCGGCGGCCAGCAGCAGCGCGGTCATGCCGCCCGCGATGGGTGCTTCCACCGCGACGTCGGCCCCGGCCAGCAGCAGCGGGAAGCCGAGCAGCAGCGCCGCCAGCCCCAGCGCCCGCAGCAGCCAGCGGGTCCGGGCCGGGCGCCACCGGCCGGCGTGGTTCTGCACCTGCTCGCCGACACCGTCGACGAGGTCGTCGTAGTCGATGGGTTCCAGCTGGTCCGCCCGCGGGCGGAGGTAGATCGTCTCGCCGTCGAGCAGACCTAGTTCGGCGATCGTCCGATCCTCGTCCAGCGGCGCCTCGCCGACGCGCTGGGCGACCCAGCCCTCGTGGTCCGCGCCCTGCTCGACCCACTCTGCGCCGAACTGGGGCAGGACGGCGGGAAGCAGGTCGGCGAGCGGCACTTCAGCGGGCAGGGCGACGTCGGTCGACTTCTTGCCGAGGACGAACCGTAGCCTCCCCGAGTCTGTTGTGCGATGCTGGACCTGCTCTTCCGAAATCGCCATGGGTGCCCGGGGTCCTTTCCTGCCAGGTTGAGAGACCGCGACCCGGTCAGCAACGTAACGCTTGCGGGCCCAGACGTTACTGATCAGTCCGTCCCCGCGGACATCCAGGGGATTCCACTCACCAAAGGGAGAGCACGTGAGCACGGTGCTGTTCGCTCGGCGTTCTCGCCGACCGAAACCGACCTCACCGAGCGAGGAGATAGAGATCCAGGAGCCGCCCGCGGTTCCGGAGAACACCGGTGGCGGGATCAGCTCCGTCATGATGTACGCCCCGATGGGGCTCGGCTCGCTGGCCATGGTCATGATGTTCGTGCGCCCGGGGTCGGGGGTGCTGTCCTACATCGGTGGCGGGATCATGATGTGCTCCGCCATCGGCATGATCCTGGTGCAGCTGCTGCGGAACTCGGTGAACCACAAGCAGAAGCTGCACGGGTTCCGCCGCGACTACATCCGGTACCTGGGGCAGCTGCGCCGCCAGGTGCGCAAGGCGCTCACCAGCCAGCAGAAGGCCGCGCGCTGGATCCACCCGGACCCGCGCTCGCTGTGGTCGCTGGCGCTGGGCTACCGGCTGTGGGAGCGCCGCCCGGCCCACGACGACTTCGGCGAAGTGCGGATCGGGCTCGGCAAGCAGCGCTCCGCGACGAAGCTGGTCCCGCCGGACAGCAAGCCGATCGAGGACCTGGAGCCGCTGTCCGCGCACGCGCTGCGCCGGTTCCTGCGCGCCTACACGACCTTGTCGAACGCGCCGATCGCCGTGTACCTGCGCGGGTTCAGCCAGATCCGGTTCCGCGGCGACGAGGAGGCGGTGCGCGGCCTGGCCCGCGCCATGCTCGCCCAGCTCGTCACCGCGCACGCACCCGGCGAGGTGCGGATCGCGCTGTGCGCGAGCGAGCAGCGCCGCGACGACTGGGACTGGCTGAAGTGGCTGCCGCACAACCAGGGCGAGGGCCGCGACGCCGCGGGCTCGCGCCGCCTGGTCGGCGAGACCATGACCGAGGTCGAGGACCTGCTCGGCGGCGGGGACTTCACCTCCCGGCCCCGCTTCGAGGCCGACACCCCGGTCACCCCGGGCGAACCGCTCGTCGTCATCGTGCTCGACGGCGTGCAGCTGCCCGCCGACCACCGCGTCGGCGAGGAGGGCTACCGCAACACCGTGGTCCTCGACGTCGGCGAAACCCTGCCGTGGCAGGCGAAGGCGGACGCGCTGTTCCTGGAGGTCGAGCCGGAGCAGGTCAGCACCGTCACCTTCGACCGGCTCGGCAAGCCCGCGGGCAGCCCGCTGTGCCGCCCCGACTCGCTGAGCACCATCGGCATCGCCGCCCTCGCCCGCACCCTGGCCCGCTACCGGGTCGGCGAAGCGGTCGCCGAGAGCGACGAACCGCTCGCCGGGGACTACGAGCTCGCCGGGCTGCTCGGCCTCGGCGACGTGCGCACCTTCTCCCCCGCCAAGTACCGGCGCGAGCGGATGACCGCGAAGCGCAGGCTGCGGGTGCCGATCGGCATCGCCGCCAACGGATCCCCGCTGGAACTGGACATCAAGGAATCCGCCGAGGACGGTTCGGGCCCGCACGGCCTGTGCATCGGCGCC
The DNA here is from genome assembly GCF_020177435.1 of Saccharopolyspora sp. 7B. Lineage (NCBI taxonomy): Bacteria > Bacillati > Actinomycetota > Actinomycetes > Pseudonocardiales > Pseudonocardiaceae > Saccharopolyspora > Saccharopolyspora sp. 7B. The sequence goes on from NZ_JAIUKC010000145.1 coordinate 5,499, forward strand.
ACCGGTTCCGGCAAGAGCGAGCTGCTGCGGACCCTGGTCGCGGCGCTCGCCACCACGCACACCTCCGAAGAGCTCAACTTCGTGCTCGTCGACTTCAAGGGCGGTGCGGCGTTCCTCGGCTTCGACCAGCTGCCGCACACCTCCGCGGTCATCACCAACCTGGTCGACGAGCTGGAGCTCGTGGACCGGATGCAGGACGCGCTGACCGGTGAGATGAACCGGCGCCAGGAGCACCTGCGCGCCTCCGGCAACTACGCGTCGCGGCGCGACTACGAAGCGGCGCGCCAGCAGGGCGTGCAGCTGGAGCCGATGCCCGCGCTGTTCATCGTCGTCGACGAGTTCAGCGAGATGCTCTCCAGCAAGCCCGAGTTCGTGGACGTGTTCGCGATGATCGGCCGGCTGGGCCGAAGCCTCGGCGTGCACCTGCTGCTCGCCTCGCAGCGGCTCGACGAAGGCCGCATCCACAAGATCGAGACGCACCTGTCGTACAAGATCGGCCTGCGCACGTTCTCCGCGATGGAGTCCCGCTCCATCCTCGGCGTCCCCGACGCCTACGAGCTGCCCAGCGGACCCGGCAACGGCTACCTGCGCCCCGACACCACCACGCTGACCCGGTTCAAGGGCGCGTTCGTCTCCGGCACTTACCGCACCAAGCGCCAGCGCAGCACCCGCGCCGAAGCCGAGCAGCAGGTGGTGGCCTTCGGCACCGACTACATCGAGCCCGCCAAGCTGCCCGAGCCGGAACCCGAACCGGAACCGGACGCCGACGAGCCGACGCAGACCGTGCTCGACGTGCTGATCGAACGGCTCCGCGACATCGGCCCGCGGGCGCACCAGGTGTGGCTGCCGCCGCTGAAGAAGTCCCCCACCCTCGACCAGCTGCTGCCGCCGCTGGTGGACCACCCGGTGCTCGGGCCGCGTCCGGTGGGCGACCTGCAGACCGCGAACCTGCACGTCCCGGTCGGCCTGATCGACCTGCCCGCGCAGCAGCGGCGCGAACTGCTCACCGCCGACCTCAGCGGCAGCCGCGGCAACGCGGCCGTCGTCGGCGGCCCGCAGACCGGCAAGAGCACCATGCTGCGCACCTTGATCAGCGCCCTGGCGCTGACGCACAGCGCGGCCGAGGTGCAGTTCTACTGCCTGGACTTCGGCGGCACCCTGGCCTCGCTCGGCAAGATGCCGCACGTCGGCAGCCTCGCGAACCGCCTCGACAAGGACCGCGTCACCCGGACCGTGCTGGAGGTGACCAACCTGCTGGCCAAGCGGGAGACGCTGTTCGCCGAGCACAACATCGACTCGATGGCGACCTACCGCAAGGCGCGGCGGGCCGGCCGGTTCACCGACCTCGACCCCTACGGCGACGTGTTCCTCGTCGTCGACGGGTGGTACACGATCCGGCAGGACTTCGAGGAGCTCGAAGACCGGTTCACCGAACTCGCCGCGCGCGGGCTCAGCTTCGGCATCCACCTGCTCATCGCCACCAACCGGTGGGCGGAGATGCGGCCATGGCTGCGGGACGTGCTCGGCACCCGGTTCGAGCTGCGGCTCGGCGACCCGGTCGACTCCGAGGTCAACAGCAGGCTCGCGGCGACCGTGCCGAACATCCCCGGCCGCGGCATCACCACCGACCGGCTGCACTTCCTGGCGGCGCTGCCGCGCATCGACGGCGACCCGAGCAACGACGACGTCGCCGACGCCACCACCGAGCTGTCCGAATCGCTGGCCCTGCCCGAGGCGCCGGTCGCGCCGCGGGTGCGGATGCTGCCGGTCACGCTCACGCCGGAGGAGCTCCCGGCACCGACCCGCCCCGGCGGGGACAAGGAGCTGCGGATGCCGCTGGGCATCGAGGACACCGGCCTCAACGTCCAGTGGTACGACTTCGACACCACCCCGCACCTGCTCATCTACGGGGACGCGGAGTCCGGCAAGACCAGCGTGCTGCGGCACATCGCCAAGTCCATCGCGGCGACCTACGGCCCGAACGAGGCCCGGGTCATGTTCGGCGACTTCCGCCGCGAACTGCACGACTCGATCCCCGCGGAGAACCAGATCGAGTACGCCGTCGGAGCGGACGCGCTGGGCAACTCCATCGCGAACGCGGCGCGCGGCCTGGAGAAGCGGATCCCCGGGCCGGAGATCCCGCCGAGCAGGCTGCCGAAGCGCGACTGGTGGAACGGCGGACGGCTGTTCATCATCATCGACGACTTCGAACTCGCCGAAGGCGGCATGGGCGCGGGCATCCTGCAGCCGCTGAACTCGCTGGTGCCGCACGGCGCCGACGTCGGCGTGCACCTGATCCTCGCGCGCAGCACCTCCGGTGGCAGCCGCTCGATGAGCAACCAGGTGATCCGGCGGATGTGGGAGCTCGGCACCCCGGCGATGCTGCTGTCCTGCCCGAAGGAGGAGCGGTTCCTCGGCAACCTCAAGCCGCGGACGCTGCCCCCGGGGCGGGCGCAGTACATCAACCGGCGCCGCACGGTCCGGCTGGTGCAGACCCCGCTCGTCCCCGGCCCGCCGAAGTCCCGGGACTGAGCCTCCGCCGCCCGCCCTGTTCCTCGGGGCGGGGGGGGGGGCCCCCCCCCCCCCCCCCCGGCGGGGGGGGGGGGGGGGGGGGGGGGGGGGGGGGCCCCCGGGGGCCCCCCCCCCCCCCCGCCGCCGGGGGCCGGGCAACCGCCCCCCCCGCCTTCCAACTCGGGTGGCGGCGCGCGCGGGCAGGGGCCCCTCCGGGGTCCCCCCGCTGCCCGCTTCGCCGATGCGGCCGCACCCGGCCGGACAGGCGGTCAGGTTCGGGGACAGGCGGTCAGCGCCCTCCTGGCCGCGGGATCGTCCTCACCGGTGGCTCCGCCGCAGGGAGAACGCCGCGCTCGCGAGGGGGCGCCGAGAACCCGCGGCCGCGTGCGCGGCGCCGCTCAGCGGCTGCGCCGTCGGGCAGGACGACGACGTGCCCCGCCCACCTGCGGTTCCGCTCAGCGGCTTCGCCGGTGGAGCGGAGGTGCGGACGGCCCCCCCGCGAGGCGGGGGCGGGGGGGGGGGGGGCCGCCGCCCCCCCCCCCCCCCGCCCCCCCCCCGCGGGGGCCCCCCCCCGGGGCGGCGGGGGGGGGGGGGGGGGGGGGGGGCCCCCCCGGCCCCCCCCCCCCCCCCGGGGGGGGCCCGCTCTCCGCGGCGGGGCGGGGCTCATCTGGCTTCGGCGGGTTCGGCGGGTTCCGCAGGGGGTTCTTCCGCCGACTTCCCCGGCTCGTCCTTGGTGATCACGCGCATCGTGCGCGGCGCCTGCCAGCCGCGCCGGTGCCCCGAGGTGGACAGCCGCACCGTGAGCACCGCCAGCGCCACCCCCACCCCGGCCAGCACGGTGAACAGCACCGCCAGCATCGGGCCGATCTCGTCCGGCGGAACCCGGTAGGCGGCGGCCGGGGACGGCGGCACCACGATCGCCCCGTCCGCGCCCTCACCGCTCACGACCGAGGCCACCGCCGCGGTCACGTTCACCGTCCCCCAGCCCAGCGCCGGGTCCGGCATCCGGGTCGGCGGGTGGCTCGCGGTGATCTCCAAGCGCTGCTTGATCTGCGGCGCGCTCAGGTGCGGGTGGTAGGCGCGGATCAGCGCCGCCGTCCCGGCCACGAACGGCGCCGCGTAGCTGGTGCCGCTGCCCTGCCAGTGCCCCGGGCCGTGCGGACCGATGCTGATCACGTCGACGCCGGGGGCGACGACGGACAGGAACTCGCCGGTCTGGGAGAAGTTCGCGTGCGTCCCGGAGACGTCGACCGCGCCCACCGCGATCACCCCCGGGTACGAGGCCGGGTAGGTGACCGGATCGCCCTCCTGCGCCCCGTTCGCGGCCGAGGCCACCACCACGACGTCCCGGTCGGCCGCGTAGCGGACCGCGTCCGCCAGCGCCTGGTTCGGGAAGTTCGTGCTCGCCGACACGTTGATCACGTCGGCGCCGAGGTCGACCGAGCTGCGGATGCCCTGCGCCAGCGCCTCCGGTTCGAAGGTGTCGCCGGTCTCCTCCTCCAGTCCGGTCGCGACCCGCACCGGCAGGATCGTCGCGTCCGGCGCGATCCCGGCGAACCCGGTGCCCGGCGTCGGATCGGCGGCGATGATGCCCGCCACGAACGTGCCGTGCCCGAAGCAGTCGTCGTCGGCGGGACCGGACTGGCCGGAGATCACGTTCCGCCCCGGCAGCACCGAGCCCGGCGCGGCCAGCTGCGGCGAATCGGCGTCCACCCCGGTGTCCACCACCGCGACCGTCACCCCGGCCCCGCGGGTGAGGTCCCAGACCTGGTCCGGCGCGAGGATCTGCTGCGCCCACGGCTCTTCCGGGTAGGTCGTGGTGGGCGGCTGGATGCACGGCTGCTCGCCGGTGGGCATCGACGGGATCGACGACTGCGCGGCGGCGGGCGCGGCCGTCGCGGCGACGATGCCGGTGGCCAGCAGCAGGGCCGCGGCCGACCGCACCGGGGTCCGCGTCACGGGTGTCCCACCTGTCCTCCTGTGGTGATGAGCGTGTCCCGCCGTTCCTCCTGCGGGGCGCCGGCGGTCGCCAGGTCCGTCTCGACCATCGAGCCGGTCAGCCGGGACATCGCGTCCGCGTCCTCCAGCATCCGCAGCGAGCCGCGCTGACGGCGGGCCAGCGCCCGGTCCAGCTTGCTCAGGGCAGCGAGGTCGCGCTCGTCCAGCTCGGTGCTGGTGGCGCGCTCGTCGGGGGCCAGTTCGCGGAACAGCACCGCCATCTTCGGCGCCGCCGGGGCGTCCTCGTCCCGTTCCTCGGCCTCGTCCGCGTCCTCCTGCTCGTTGAGGTCGCGCACCGCGAGCGTCTTGAACCGGGTGCCCGCCAGGAACACCACCTCGTCCATCGGCCGGTTCAGCGCGAGCTCGGAGGTGCGGCGGGCGCGGTGCGGCCAGATCAGCACGTCCACCAGCGCGCCCGGCACCGTCACGTCCAGGTTCATGCTGGCGCTGAGGAAACCGGGCTCCACGAACAGCGTGCCGGGCGTGGAGTTCTCCTCCGCCGTGCCCTTCAGCACTCCTTGGCGCAGCACCGGGCGGCGGTGGGTCGGCAACCGGCGGATCCCGGAGACCAGGCACGGCAGGTGCCCGTCCAGCTCCGGCTGCACGCCACCGCGGATGGCCGCGTTGACCTGTTCCGCCCCGCCCTCGCCGCGGCCCAGGTACAGGCACACCGCGACGAAGTCGGCCTTCGCACCGGGCGAGTCGTCCTGGCGCAGCGCGGGCCAGGAGGCCATCGCCGCGTTCACCGTCGCCAGCGCGTCGGAGAAGGACGGGCCGGCCGCCGTGGTGAAGCGGCTCTGCTCGCCGCCGTTGCTCGCCCGGTCCCGCAGGTCGCGCGGGCTGAGCGGCGCGGCCGTCGCACCGGGCTCGGACTCCTCGGCGGAGTCGTCGTCCGCCACCTCGTCCTCGGCGAGCTCCGCGACGTCCTCGGGTTCGGGGTCGGTGACGAGCGGCTCGGGTTCGGCCTGCGGTTCGGGCTCGGCCGGCTCCGGCACCGGCGGGCCCGACTCGACCGCCGGGCGGCCGGACTCCACCACCGGCCGTGCGGAGTCCACTTCGGACTCGGGCTGCGGTTCCGGCGCGGCGGCGGGCTCCTGCGGCGCGGCGTCCGCCGGGGGTTCGGGGGCCGCCACCGGTTCGGCGGGCGCCGGGGGCTCCGGCGCCTCGTCGGCCGCGCGCTCGGCGGGCGGATCCACCGCGGCGGGCTCGGAGATCGGCACGTCCAGCAACGGTTCGTCCACAGTGGACCGGTGCGGCATGCCGGACATGGTCGGCACCGGGGCCGCGGAGACCGTGGCGATCGGGGCGGCGACCGGCGCCGCGGCGGGCGTCCAGTCGGCCTGGTCCGCGTCCGAGCCGTCGGCCTCCGCACCGTCGGCGGGCTGTTCGGCGGGCTGCTCGGCCGGCGCCTCGGCGACCTCCCGATCGGCGTCCACGGGCCGCCCGTTGCTGCTCACCGGCACCCCGAACGGTTCCGCGAGCGCGTGCAGCTCGGCGCTCGGGCCCTGGTCCAGCGGCCCCCACACCCGGATGATCGCGGTGCGGCGGCGCTGCTCGTCCAGCCCGGCCAGCAGGTGGCCCAGCCCGGCGAGCACGTCCTCCGACAGCGCCCCCTCCGCCGGAACCAGGTGCAGCACCCAGCGCGCCGGGTCGAACGCGCCCGCGGCGGCCAGCGAGACCACCAGCGGCGCGCCCTGCTCGTCGCGCAGCGCGAGCCCGGACGGCACGACCTCGGCGAACACCGTCGGGCCCTGCACCGGGCGGTAGGTGCGCTGGCCGCAGCGCTGCCAGCCCGCGGGCGGCTCGGCGATGTCCACGACCTGCTGGTCACCGGCACCGGCCGGCTGGCGCAACGCGCTCGCGAACGGGCGGAAGACCTCCTCGCCCGCCTCGTCCAGCACGGCGGCCACCGGTTGGCGGCGCGGCCCGTCGGCGAACTCCGCGCCGGTGCTGAACACGACCGGGCGGGACGACCGCGCGGAGAGCTCCACCAGCCACTCGTGCCGGGCGGCCGCGGCGGCCACCGGGATCAGGACGACGGAGGCGCGGACGAACTCGGGCAGCGCCTGCAGCAGCTGCGCGACCTCGGCCGGCGCGGGCAGCGGCCGACCGGCGAGCAGCACCTTCGGCACCTTGCCGCTGACCGGCACCCGCGCCGCGGCCCGCCGCACCTCCGCCCAGGAGCTGCGCGGGTCGCGGACCAGCAACCCGGCCGGAACCGGGTCCACCAGCAGCCGCGGGTTCGCGACGGGCTGGATCGGCACCCAGCGCTCCCACGCCGGGATCGGGTACCGGGTGCTGAACAACCACGGCCTGCTGCCCGGCCGGAACAGGTACCAGCCGGTGCCGCCGCTGACGCGGCCCGCGTGCACCGTGGTGCCGGATTCGCCGGACACGGCACCGTCCGGGGCGACCACGTCGAGTTCCAGGTCGACGGCCAGCTTCGTCAGCTCGTCCGCGCGGCCGGCCAGCCCGCTGACGCCGAGCCACAGCACGTGCGGCACGGCAGCGGCGGCGCGCAGCAGCGGTCGCAGCAGCCCCGGCAGCGCCGCGAGCAGTTCCGGATCGGCGCAGGCGCCGCGCGAAGCGGACAGGAACAGCTCGTTCGCCGCGGACGGCAGGTGGGCCAAGAAGGCGCGCTCAGCCGGGTCTTCGCCCTCGCAGCGGACGAGGACGTGCGCCCCGCACCATTCGGCGACCAGCGGGCCGAGCGACCGTCTTGCCGAACCTTGCTGCATCTCCACTCCCGTCGAGCACATCGGTACGCGACTCGATGCGACACCTCAGCGATCGAGTATCGCGGGGACCACCGGGCCACCTTGTCAGGGGTACCCGAAGCTGTGGGTTCCAGGGGGATTCCCTCACCTGCGTTCCCACCGGCCGGGAAACCGCGGCCATGCATGCGTTTCCGCTGATGGGACGGCTCCCGGCAACCGGCCCCGACTACCCGGGACCGGGCGGAACGGTCTCGTTCGGGCGCCGGGGCGGGCGCCGCGGCGGACCGGAACGGAACGAAACGGGCACGACCGGTGGATCACCCGAAGTCCCCGGTGAGCATCGCGGCGGCGAGCTCCACCCGCGACCGGTAGCCGATGCGGGCGAACATCCGGGTGAGCCTGCCCTCGACGCTCTTCTCCGTCGTGGCGAACACCGTCGCCAGCTGCCGGTTGCTGAGCCCCTCGGCGACCAGCACCGCGAGCAGCCGTTCGTTCTCCGAGGTCGTCGCGCTGCGGTCCGGCACCGGCACGCCGTTCTGGCGCATCACGTGCCGCAGCCGCGCGCGCAGCAGCAGCGCGTCCAGCCCGCCCGCGAGCCGGTACGCCTCCGGCAGCAGCTCGGCCGGGCGGTGCCCGCCCGCGGCGAGCTTGCTGAAGGTCACCGCCATCTCGTACGGCTCGCCGCGCTCCCGCGCCAGTTCGACCGCGGCGCCCGCGGCGGCCTCGTCGGATTCCAGGCGGGCGCGGGTCAGCAGCAGCGCCAGCTCGGCGCGGCCGGTGCCGAGGCGCGCGGCGACCTCCTCCAGCCGCCGCAGCGCACCGGCCGCCTCGTCGAAGCTGCCGGAGGTGTGCGCCCGGTGCGCGAGCTCGGCCAGCACCACGTCGGTGCCGAAGGTGAACCCGGCCTCGTCCGCCCGGCGCACCGCGGTCCGCAGGTGCTCGTGCGACTGGTGCAGCTCCCCCAGCACGTGGCTCACCAGCGATTCGGTGAAGTGGAAGAGGTGGTCGAACGGCCCGTCCTTGCCGATCTCCACCAGCCGCCGCGCCCGGCTGAGCATCCCGGAGTCGATGTGCACCTGGGCGGCGAGCGCGTGCATCGTCGCCCACGCGAACGGGCGCACGGCGTGCACCGGCGATGACATGCAGCGGCGGGCGATGTCCATCGCGCTGTTCCACTCGCCGCGGGCGTGGTGCAGCAGGAACCGGTCGGGCAGCACCAGCCGGTCCTCGGCGAGCCCGCTGCGGTCCATCACCTGCCGCGCTTCGCGCGCCTCGCCGAGCGCCAGCAGCAGGTCCACGTGGTGCCGGATCGCCTCCACCCACTGCGAGTGCGGTTCCGCGCCGCGCGGGACCTCGGCCAGCGAGGCGCCGAAGCGGCGCAGCTCGGCGACGTCGCCCCGCATCACGGCGGCACCGGCGCGGTAGATGTCGACCTGCTGGACCAGCACCGGTTCGGCCGCGAGCAGTTCGGTGGCGTGCTCGTCGAGCAGCCGCTGCCCGGCCAGCCAGTCCCCGAGCCAGCCGGTGGCGAACGCGCGCGCCACGATGCGCTGCGCGGCACCGCCCGGGACCACCTGCTCGCCCTGCGCGATGCGGCGCAGCTCGCCGCGCTCCTCGGTCGCGGCCAGCACCATCAGGTAGGCGAGCACGGTGCCCGGCAGGATCTGCGGGGACAGCTCGCCCGCGTGGTGGCGCACCAGCACCCGGGAGCTGCGCAGCACCTCGGGCAGGTCGTTGCGCACCAGGCAGGCGATGACGTGCCTGCGCAGCGCCTCGATCCGCAGCACCGGGTCGTCCACCCGCTCGACGACGGCGCGCAGCCAACGCGAGGCGTCGACGTTCGGGTCCATCAGGCGGTTCCCCGCGTGGGCCATCAGCTCCTCACCGGCGCGGCGGGCGTCCACGAGGGTCCCGGCGTCCGCCATCCGGTCCGGCAGGTAGGCCGGGTCGGCGACCTCCGCGGCACCGGCCCAGATCGCGGTGACGGCGGCGGCGGCGAGCTTGCGGTGCTCGTAGGGCCCGAGGGCGCGCGCCAGCGCGGTGCCGAGCAGCGGGACGCGGAACCGCCAGCCCGCGCCGTCCGGGGCGAGCAGCCGGTGCTGCACCAGCGCGTCCAGCGATTCGCGCACCTCCCGCTCGGCGAGGCCGAGCGCCGCGGCCAGCACGTCCACCGCGTGCGGGCCGAGCGGGGCGAGCAGGCTCATGGCCTTGGCGACCGACCACGCGGCCTCCCCCGCCTCGCGGACCGGCGCCAGCAGGGCGCTGCCGTCGACCGGCAGCTCGGGCCCGAGCTTGCGCAGCAAGTAGGCGTTCTGGTCGACGACGACGAGCGCGCCTGCCCGGCGGTAGGCGTCGATCGCGGCGAGCAACATCGCGGGCCGGCCGCGTGCGATGTCGTACAACTCATCGATCAGGTGAACATTGGGTTTCGCACCGATGGAACGGGCGATGAATTGTCCGCTCTCCGTTTTCGAGAACGGGCGAATCGGCAGCGCCCGCAGAAGTCCTTGCGCGGACAATCGATTCCACAACGGCTCCAGCGGCGCGGCGTCCGGGTCGGCGCGCGCGGCCAGCAGCACCGAGAACCGGGCGCCCGCCATCCGCCTGGCCAGCGGCTCCAGCACCGACGCCGTGCCGTGGTCGAGCCACTGCGCTTCGTCCACCAGCACCGCGACCGGCAGCAGGTGCCGCACCACGTTGCGGATGGACAGCGCGACCTGCTCGACGGCGACGCGCAGCGAGTCCGGGCTGGTCCCGCGGCTGAGCTTGGCGACCAGCCCCAGCAGCGCGGCGCGCTCCTGCTCCGGCGGCGCACTGCGGTCCATTTCGGACAGCAGGCGGTAGAGCGCGCCGTACGGGGTCCGCTTGTCCTGCTTGGACGCGGTCAGCCGCAGCACCCGGCAGCCGGCGGCCTCCAGCCGCCTGCCCGCGGCGGCCAGCACCGCGCTGCCGCCCGCACCGGACTCTCCGACGAGCAGCGCGAGCGGAGGCCTGCCGGGGCCGCCGACCGAGGCGGCTTCATCCAGCAGTCCTTCGCGGAACAACGGCTCCGCGTCCGGCTCGCCGATCGACGTTGATGCGGCTGAGGTGGGTACCACCACGGTGACTCCCTCCGCACGGCTCGATCGCTGCCCTGAGCCACTGGTAACGGTGTGCTATACATTCACCATAATGGGCGACACCTTTACTAGCGCGATAGCGAAGAGTTAACGACCATTGGTCACTAGGCGTGTTCAATGACGAGCGCTTGATCCTCTGCTAGTGCAAAAGTATCAAAACACCTCGACGATGTAGCACCACCACACCAGGTGAAGCGGAGAGGACCCCATGGCGCGGGAACGCTCGACGTTGTCCGGCAGACGAGACCAGTGGACCGAGGCCGACGAGGCCTGTCGTGCGGCCGGCGGGACGTTGGTGCTGGTGCGCGGCGGTCCCGGCGAGGGCAAGACCACCCTGCTGGAGTCGCTCGCGGAGAGCTGGCGCGGTGACGACGAGACCACCGTGTGCTACATCACCGTCGATCCCGCCACCGGCACACCCCAGATGATCGACTCGCTGCTGGACGCCGCGCGCCAGCAGCTGGAGTCCAGCTGGCACGCCGTCCTGCTCGACGCGCTCGCCACCGCCACCCGCATCCGCGCCGACCTGGAGAAGACCCCGCACGCCTCCGCGCTGCCGCTGGTGCACGAGCTCGCGCGCGTCTTCGGCGTCGCCGCCGAGCAGGGCCGCACCGTCATCGTCGTCGACGACGCGGACCGGGGTGACGGCGCCACCGGCTCGCTCATCTCGTTGCTGGCGCAGCGGCTGCGGGCCGTCGGGTGCACCGTCGTCGTCTCCACCGGCTCCGGACCTCGCGCCACGGCGGGGGAAACCCGGCTCACGCCGTTCGCCGACAAGATCATCGACCTGCGTCCGCTGGACGAGCAGGAGTTCGACGCGCTGCTCAAGCGCTGGTGCGCCGCCCACGGCCGGACCCGGCTCGACCCCACCGTGCCGGAGGCGCTGCGCGCCGCCCTCGGGCCGCTGAGCGGGAACCCCGCCACCATCCTGTCCACATTGGACGACCTGCTGGCCTGGGGCCGGCTGGTGCTCATCGACCAGCACTTCTGCCTGTCCCCGCTGGACGAACCGATCTCGCTGCCCGAATCCCACCACCTGGTCCGCGCCGTGGGGGGCCGCCGCGCCGCGCCCCCCACACCCCCCCCACGGCCCACACGGGGGGCGCGCCGGCGGGTGGGAGGTGGAGGGGAA
>NZ_JAIUKC010000146.1:0-11066 GCF_020177435.1 Saccharopolyspora sp. 7B
CCCCCCTCCGCTTGTTGTGGGGGGGCGGGGGTGTGTTTTTTTTCATACCCCCCCCCCCCCCCCCCCCCCCCCCCGCCCACGACACCGAACGGCTCGCCGTGCTGCTCGCGTTGCAGGACGAGGTGTCGGTGGACGAGCTGCCGATGCTCACCGCCGCCGCCGCGATCAGCCTGGACGGCGCGGGCCGCGGACTGGACTCCCTGGTGGAGGACGGGATCCTGGAGATCGGCGAGCGCGGCAGGCTGCGGTTCGCGGTGCCCGCGCTGACCGCCGCGCTGCGCCGCCGCTCCGGAGCGGAACGCGCCCGCGCGCTGCACACCGCGCTGGCCCGGCAGATGCTCGCCAAGCTGGAGCGCAACGGCCAGGTCGACCGCACCCGCCTGGCCACCCACCTCGTGCACATCGGCGAGAGCCTGGACGGGGAGGCCGCCGCGATCCGGGTGCTCATCGAGGAAGCCGACCGGATGTCCAGCGCCGACCCCGAGGTCGCCGCCGCCTGGTACAAGGCCGCGCTGCGCCAGCTCTCCGACGACGACGACCGGTGGCCGCCGCTGCTGGAGGAACTGCTGCGGCTGCGCGCCAGCCTCGGCCAGTACGACGAGCTCACCAAGGACCTCGGGCTGCTGGTCCCCGCGCTGATCGCCGGGTCCAACCAGGACGACCAGGCCAAGCCACTGCGCCGCACGCTGCTGGTGGCGGTCGGGCTGTGCTGGCTCACCACGCTGCTGCAGGACGAGCAGTCCGCGCAGGTGCAGGAACCGGCTCGGCTGTTCAAGGCGCTCACCGGCGGCGCGGTCTTCGACGCCGAGCTGCAGGAGTTCGCCGCCGCCGTCCGCTGCGGCCGCTTCGACGAGGCCGCCGACCGGTTCAACGCGCTGTTCTCCGGAGACGCCGACCGCGAGGCCGAACCGCAGGACCTGCCGGAACTGCCCGAGGTGCTGATGCTGCTGCACGCGGCCAGCGGCGACGCGGACACCTTCCAGCGCGCCTGGTCGCTGTGGCGGGACCGCGCGCAGCACCCCGTCGACCACGCCCCCGACCGGCTGCGCGAAGCCGGGGCGATGACTGACCACGCCACCGCGCTGGAGATCGTGCTCGGCGACGGCTACCGGCTGCCCTCGCGCGGCAGCGTCCTGTACTACCAGGAGATCCTGCGCTCGTTCCGCACCGGCGAGTGGGACGCGGCGCTGTCCGCGGCACGGCGCATGGAGGCCGAGCTCTCCCCGCAGCGGCGCACCCCGGCCCGGTTCCTCGCGCGCGCCGTCGCCGCCGAGATCTGCGCCTCCCGCGGCGAGCACCGGCGCGCCGAGGAGTGGCTGCAGGACACGCCGCGGCACCTCGCGGGCGGGCACGTGCTGTCCTGGGCCCGGCTCGGCGTCGCCTACCGGGCGGGTGACCCGGACGAGGCGCTGCGGGTGGCGCGCGCCGAGTACGAGCAGCTCAGGGACGGCGGCGGTTCCCCCGCCGGGCTGGAGCACCTGTTGCACCGGCTGGTCGCGCTGCACCACCGGGAGGGGCACGAGCAGGCGGCGGCGGAGCTGTTCGACGAGCTGGTCGCGCTGGACGAGCGGCTGCGCTCGGAGACCAGTTCCGCGGCGGTGCTGATGGCCCGCGCCCAGCTGCGCGGCTCCGCCGAACCCGCCGCGCGCGCCCTGGAGATCGCGCGGCGCCGCGCGGACGTCCCGCAGCTGGCGGTGCTGCACATGCTGCTCGCCGAACTCGCCGAAGACCCGAAGGCCCCGCTGCACGAGGCGCACGCCATCGCCCGCAGGCTCGGCTGGACCGAGCTGCGCTACGCCGCGCAGGACCTGATGCGCCGCCGCGGCATCGCCCCGCCGCGCACCCGCAGCAAGCAGCAGCTCATCTCCAGCACCGAGAGCCGGATCGTGCGGCTGGTCAGCGACGGCTACACCAACCGGCAGATCGCGATGGCGATCCAGGTCAGCGAGAAGACGGTGGAGAGCAGGCTGACCCGGCTGTTCGCCCGCACCGGTTGCCGGTCGCGGGTGGAGCTGGCGACGGCCTCGCTGGAGGGCAGGCTCGCGGAGAAGACCGCCGTCAGCTGAGCGGCCCGCGCCCACTACCGGTTCAGCGGGCCAGGTGTTCGCGGATGAGCCGCAGGACCCCGTCGGACTCGGCGTTGAGGTAGAAGTGCCCGCCGGGGAACGGGTGGAAGCGGAAGGCGCCGGTGGTGTGCGCGGCCCAGTCGCGCGCCTCGTCCGCGGAGACCTTCGGGTCGTCGACGCCGAGCAGCACGTGCAGCGGGCAGTGCAGCGGCGGCCCCGGCCGGTACGCGTAGGTCTCGGCGATCCGGTAGTCGGCGCGCAGCGCGGGCAGCGCGAGCTTCATCAGCTCCTCGCTCTCCAACGCCGCCGACTCGGTGCCGTCCAGCTCCCGCAGGGCGGCCAGGAACTCGTCGTCCGGCAGCGCGTGCACGCCCTCGTTCCGGGTGCGCGCCGGCGCGGTGCGGCCGGAGGCGAACAGCGCGCGCGGCGGCGTGCCCGACTCCTCCAGCCGCCGCGCGACCTCGAAGGCCACGCTGGCGCCCATGCTGTGCCCGAACAGCGCGAGCGGCTGGTCGCTCCACGGCCGCAGCTGGTCGAGCACCTGCTCGGCCAGCTCCTGCACGCTGCCCGCGCAGGGTTCGGTGCGGCGGTCCTGCCTGCCCGGGTACTGCACGGCGAGGACCTCGATCGCCGGGGCCAGCCGCTTCGCCACCGAGAAGTAGTAGGAGGCGGCACCGCCCGCGTGCGGGAAGCACACCAGCCGCGCGGTCGCCTCCGGGGCGGGCTGGAACCGCCGGATCCACTTGGCGGTGTCCGCCGTACTCCCGGTCATCGAATCCTCCGCGCGGTCGAGGGGTGCGGGGCGACGCTACCAACCGGCCCGCGCCGCCCGGCGATCACGCGGTCGTGGGCTCGCGGGCCGCGGTCGGCAGCTCCGCCGCGTCGCCGGTGGGCCAGGCCAGCGGGTCCGGGCCGAGCTCGGCGAGCTCGGTGATCTGCAGCGCCGCCCAGGGCGAGATGTCGGCGCCGCCGTCGCGCACCTGCTCGACCAACCCGGTCCACGGCACCCAGCGGGTGTCCTCCACCTCGGCGGGGTTCGGCGCGGGCACGGGTTCGGCGACCGCCCGGAACACCGGGCACATCTCGTTCTCCACCACGCCGTTGCCCATCACCGCGCGGTAGCGGAAGCGGGGCAGGACCAGCTCGATGTGCTCGATGCGCAGCCCGAGCTCCTCGCCGAGCCTGCGCAGCACCGCGTCGTGCGGGGTCTCGCCGGGCGCCGGGTGCCCGCAGCACGTGTTGGTCCACACGCCGGGCCAGGTGCGCTTGCTCAGGGCGCGCTGGGTGAGCATCAGCTCGCCGCGCTCGTTGAACAGGTAGCAGGAGAAGGCCAGGTGCAGCGGGGTGTCCTCGTGGTGCACCGTCGCCTTGTCCGCGGTGCCCGCGGCCCGACCGCCCTCGTCGAGCAGAACCACTCGCTCCATGTGCTTCGTCCTCCCCATCGCCGGAACACCGGTCGCCGGACGGGCCGGTCGCCGGGAACAGGAATCGATCATCCACGGTTCCGCGCCGCGCCTCCACCTCCCGCGGTCCGCGGACCGCCCTCCGAGTGATTCGGCGCCGCTCGGTGCCCGGACAGCCTGCCCCGGCGGACGGCGCCGCCGCACCCGCGGGCGGTCACGGCTCGGGCAGGCAGCGGGCCGCGGCGGTCGCCTTCAGCAGCATCTCGGCGTACTCGGCTTCGGGGGCCGAGTCGAGCACCACCGCCCCGCCCGCGCCGATCCGCCAGCCGCCGCCGCTGCGCACCGCGGTCCGGATGACCACCGACAGGTCCGCGTCCCCGGTCAGGCTCAGGTAGCCGAGCGCTCCCGAGTACACCCCGCGCGCCCGGTCCTCCAGCTCGTCGATGATCTCCATGGTGCGCCGCTTGGGCGCCCCGGTCATCGAGCCGGCGGGGAAGCAGGCCCGCACGCAGTCCACGGCGCCGCTCCCCTCCCGCAGCTCGCCGCGCACCGTGGAGACCAGCTGGTGCACGGTGCGGTAGCTCTCCACGTCCATCAGCACCGGCACGTGCACCGAGCCCGGCGCGCACACCCGGCCGAGGTCGTTGCGCAGCAGGTCGACGATCATGAGGTTCTCGGCGCGGGACTTCGGGTCGGCGGCGAGCCCGTCGCGCAGCTCCGCGTCCCGCTGCGGGGTGTCGCCGCGCGGGGCGGTCCCCTTGATCGGCTTGGCCTCGGCGGTGCCGCCGGAGATCTTCAGGAACCGCTCCGGTGACGAGCTGGCGACCTCCACGTCGCCGCAGCGCAGGAAGGCACCGTACGGCGCGGGGTTCAGCGCCCGCAGCCGCCGGTACGTCTCGAACGCCCCGTCGGCGGCGGGCAGCGCGGCGCCGGTGGTCAGGCAGATCTCGTAGCTCTCCCCGGCCAGCAGCAGCTCCCGGCAGTCCGCCACCGCCCCCAGGTAGTCGTCCCGGGAGCGTTCCAGCAGCGGCTGCACGTCGGCGACCCCGCGGTGCCCGGCGAGCGGATCGGGCAGCGCGGGCAGCCGCTGCAGCGCGGCCGTCGCGTCCGCGAGCCAGCGCCGCGCCGCCCGCTCGGTGCCCGCGTCGGCGCTCAGCGCCACGAGGTGGGTGCGGCCGAGCTCGTGGTCCACGGCGAGGAACCGGTCCGCGAACAGCCAGCAGGCGTCCGGCGTGCCCGCGCGGTGCCGGGCGTCGCCGCCGCACTCGGCTTTCAGCTCGTACCCGAAGTACCCCACGTAGCCGCCGACGAAGTCGAACGGCAGCTCCGGTGCCCGCACCCGGCGCCGCGCCAGCTCCGCGCCGAGCCGGTCGAAGATCGACGGCCCCGCGCCGGTGCGGTGCCGGACGGTCTCGGCCAGCGGGCCGGAGCCGTCGCCGAGGAACGAGAAGCGGGACGCGCCGGCCGTGACCTGTGCGCTGTCCAGCCAGAACGCGTCCGGGGATGCCGCGAACAGCGCGGCGAACGCGGCCTCGGCGTCGACCGCCGGGAGTTCGCGGACGTGCGCCCGGTACTCGACCGCGCGTTCGGTGCGGCGGGCGGCGGCGCGGGCGGGCGCGGGCGGACGGCTCGCGGGCCGCACCAGGTCGCGGAAGTTCGCCAGCAGCCGGGCGCCGAGCTCGGTGGCCACCGACTCTGGGTGGAACTGCACGCCCCAGCGCGGCAGCGAGCGGTGCCGCAGCGCCATGAGCACGCCGTCCTCGGCCCAGGCCAGCGGTTCCAGCTGCGGCGGCAGCGGCTCGGCCACGCACAGCGAGTGGTAGCGCACGGCCGCGAACTCGGCGGGCATCCCGGCGAACAGCGGATCGCCGCGGTGCTCGATGCGGCTGCGGAACCCGTGCCGGGCCTGCGGGGCGCGCACCACCTCGGCGCCCTCGGACACCGCGATGCCCTGGTGCCCGAGGCACACGCCCAGGATCGGCAGCTCCGCCTTGCACAGCACGTCGCGGCACAGCCCGAAGTCCCGCGGCCGCCGCGGATCGCCCGCGCCCGGCGAGAGCACGATCGCGTCGAACTCCTCCAGCCGCAGGTCGCCCACCTCGGCGGCGTCGTGCGCCACCACCTCCGGTTCCCGTCCGTTGACCTCGGCGAGCAGGTGGAAGAGGTTGTAGGTGTACGAGTCGTGGTTGTCGATGAGCAGCGTCCGCACCGGGACATACTCCCCCGGACGCGTCCACCGCCGGAGGACCGTCGACATCATCTGGTGGCCGGTAGCGCTGCGCGACGGGCAGACTCGGCCGGGTGACCGACACGAGAACCGCGCTGTTCGACGAGGACTACTGGGACCGGGCCGACGAGGTGGAGCGCGCGCTGCGCGAACAGGCCCCCGTGCACCGGGCCATCCCCGGGGACGGGCTCCCGATCTGGGTGATCGGCCGATTCGCCGACGCCCGCGCCGCGCTCAACGATCCACGGCTGGCCAAGGATTCGGACCGCCTCAACGACGTCATCCGCAGCAAGCGGAACCCGGAGCTCGGCGATCAGCTGTCCGGGCTGTTCTCCAAGCACATGCTCAACTCGGACCCGCCCGACCACACCCGGCTGCGCAAGCTGCTGGCCCGCGACTTCACCGTCCGCCGCATCGCGGCGCTGCGGCCGCGGGTGCTGGAGCTGGTCACCGGGCTGCTCGACGCGCTGCCGCGGGACGAACCGGTCGATCTGATCGAGCACTTCGCGTTCCCGCTGCCGATCACGGTGATCTGCGAGCTGATGGGCATCCCGGACGGTGATCGCTCCCGGTTCCGCGACTGGACCGCCGCACTGCTGACTCCGGCCGAACGGGGGCAGAGCCTCGGTGCGTCCCGCGAAATGGCGGGGTTCTTCCACGAGCTGTTCGCGGCGAAGCGCGCCGAACCCGGCGCGGACTTGCTCTCGGCGCTGGTCACCGCCTCCGCCGAGGAGGACCGGCTCACCGAGGAGGAACTGCTCGCCACCGCGTTCCTGCTGATCGTGGCCGGGCACGAGACGACGGTGAACCTGGTCGGCAACGGCCTGCGCTGGCTGCTGGCCGAACCGGCGAAGTGGGCCGAGCTGCGCGAACGGCCCGAACTGCTGCCCGGCGCGGTGGAGGAGGTGCTGCGCTACGACGGGCCGCTGCGGATGAGCACGCACCGGTTCACCACCGAGGACGTGACCATCGGCGACGTGACCATCCCGGCGGGCGAACTCGTCATGATCAACCTGTCCTCGGCGAACCGGGACGGCGAGCAGTTCGAGCGGGCCGACGAGCTGGACCTGGAGCGGCCCCGGTCCGGGCACCTCGCGTTCGGACACGGGCTGCACCACTGCCTCGGTGCCCCGCTCGCGCGGCTGGAGGGCGAGGTGGCGCTCCAGGAGATCACCCGCCGCTTCCCGGAGGCCCGCCTCGCCGTCGGCGGGAGCGAACTGCGCCGCAACCGCGGCCTGATCATGAACGGGTTCCGGGCGCTGCCGGTGGTGCTCGGCTGATCCCCGGCCGGGAGCGCGGGCTCCCGGCCGTGATCCGCTCCCGGAACGGCCGATCAGGTGATGCGGTCGCGAGAACTCATCGGACGGCCGTTCCAGCCAACCTCGATCGCGCCGGGGAATCCGCCGCGCGGCGCGGGTAGGAGCGGGCCGGTCCCTCTCGGCACGGGGACCGGTCGGCACGCTCAGCCGCGGCTCGGCGCTGAGCCAGGTCTCGGTGCTCGGCCGGGTTCTCGCCGGCGCCCGCCCGGGCCTTTGGTCCCGGGAACGCGGGCCGTTGTCCTCTCACCCGCGCGCCCGCGCCCGGGCACGCTCGGGCACACGCCCGCACCGAGCCGGGAGGAGGAGCCAGTGCACCGACACGAGCAACGCCGGCTCGCCGAGATCGAGGACCGGCTCACCGCCGACGACCCCGAGTTCGCCGCCACCTTCTCCCGCACCGACCTGCACCCGGCCACGCCCGGCAAGGCGCGGCTGGTGCTGGGCGTCGTGGCGGGCCTGCTCGCCGTGATCAGCCTGCTGATCGACGACGCGGCCGGTTTCGCCCTCTGCACCGCCCTGTCCGCGGTCCTCATCACCACGCGGACCTGGCACCTCTGGTCCGACTGAGCGGAGGGGTGGCGGCGAGGTGCGTTCGCCTGAATCGCGCCGGGCGGCGACGTACGATCAACTCCCGTGCACCCCTACCCCGCGCAACCGCCGATCCTGGTCGCCATCGGCGACATCGCCTGCACCCAGCACGAAGTGATCACCCCGTCCGGGCGCGCCCCGATCGCGGGCACAACCTGGTCGTTCACCGACCTGAGCCGCACCACGCGGGGCATCCCGACCTGGGCGATCGTCTGCGCGATCGTCTTCGCGTTCTTCTGCCTGCTCGGTCTGCTGTTCCTGCTCGCGAAGGAGGAACGCACCGAGGGCTGGGTGCAGGTGGCGGTGCACGGCTCCGGGATCGCGCACCAGACGCAGATCCCGGTGCACTCCGCGTTCGCCGTGGTCGACTTCGGCAACCGCGTCAGCTACGCGCGCAACCTCGCCCACCAGGGCTGATCGCGAGGAAGCGCGGGGCGCCCCGACCGGATCGCGGCGCCCCGCCGCTCGTCAGGCCGCGTCCAGGTCCGACTTCTTGACGTAGACCCAGCGGTGGTTGTACGAGACCGGGACGTAGGTCTCCGAACCCTTGATCACGGTGTGGTTCTCCGGATCGTCGAGCTCGTCGTAGGTGGCGTGGTAGTCGACCGCCTTGGTCTCGTCCCCCGTCACGTACTTCTGACCGGCCGGGATCTTGTACGGCAGCGGTTCGAGCTCCTGGGCCTCGACGCCCTCCGGGTAGTCGCCCGGCGCGGGCAGCGCCCGCCCGTAGGTGGGGATGCCGTCGCGGGCGGGGATGCCCAGTTCCGCGTCGTCGGCGGGGGCGGTGTTGGTGCCGTCCGGGTCCTTCAGCCACGCCTTCTTGCCGTCGAACCAGATGGCGAGCCAGTCGTCGCGCCGTTCGGCGACGGCGTACTGCCTGCCGACGGCGGCCTTGGCGCTCCAGTCCTCGATGCGGGTGGTGCCGGGTTCACCGTCGGCGTGCAGCGCCGGGTTGCTCAGCAGCGGCGCGTCAGCGCGCGGTTCGGTGCGCAGGTACAGGAAGTTCGCGGGCTGCGCGGGGAGCGTCTCGCACTCCTCGCCCTGCGAGCAGCTGACGACCTCGGGGCGGTTGGTGTCGAACCGCGGGAAGATCGTGACGACGTCGTCGCCGCCCGTGTCGTTGTCCAGCGGCGCGTCCATCAGGTTCATGTAGTGCGCCCAGTCCCAGAACGGGCCCGGGTCGTAGTGCTCCAGCCCGGCCTTGGCGGCCTTCTCCGCGGTGACCTCGTCGTGGCCGAGGACGTGCGCGCGGTCGAGCGGGATGTCGTACTTGTCCGCGAGGTACCGGACGAGCTTCGCCGAGGCGCGGTACATCGGCTCGGTGTACCAGGTACCGCCTTCCGCGGCCCAGCCCTCGTGCTCGATGCCGATGGAGCGGATGTTGCGGTCCCAGCTGCCCGCGTGCCACGGCATGTCCTTGGTGGGAACCATCTGCGTGATCTGGCCGTCGGAGGAGCGGACCACGTAGTGCGAGGCGGCGCCGTGCGCCGGGTTCTGGAACGCGCTGATCGTCGACTGGTACGACACCTCGGTGTCGTGGATGACGATCGAGTCGATCTTCACGTCCTCGGGGCGGTTCGCGGTGTCGTAGTTGCCGTACCCGGCGGTGGGGTCCTCCGGGTCGGTGGGCTGGTAGGCCGCGGGCAGGTAGCGGCAGTCCAGTCCTCCGGGGCATTCCGCCTTCGGCTGGTCCGCTTCCTCCGCGGGCGCGGCCTTCAGCCGGGCCGCGGACAGGTCGCGGTCCGGTTCGGGCTCGGCGGCGACCTTCGCGAACGCGAGGCGCTGGCCGCTGGACGTGGTGCGCGCGCGGCCCTGGCCGAGCACGTCGTAGACGTCGTCGGCGAAGGACTGCGCGCCGTCGGCCTGCGCATCACCGCTGAACTCGGCCACGGCCGGGTACCAGTCGTCGATCTCGTCAGGCGCGCCGCCGTCGATCTCCTCGGCGCGGTGCACGAGCAGCGCGGCACCGGCCCGGATGTTCTGCACGACGTCCGTCTTCAGCTGCTCCGGGTCGGTGCCCGTGAGCTCGGCGGCCTCGGTGAGGGTGTGCAGCGACGGCTCGTCGGCGTACCGGACGAGCTTGGGGTGCTGCTCGCGGAGCTGCTCGGCGCTGACCTCGACGAGGTGCATCGGGCCGTAGCCGCCGGCCTTGCTCTGCTCACCGTGGTGGTCCTCCCACCTGGTGAGCTGGAAGGACACCGCCATCAGCAGTTGTTGCGGCACGCCGAACTCGGCGGCGGCGGACTCGTAGGCCCGCTGCTGGACGGTGTCGGGGCGTTCCGGTGTTTCGGCGAAGGCGGGGGCCGCCGCGCTCACCAGCAGCCCCGTCACCCCCGTCAACACCGCGAGCGCGCGGGGCAACCGACCGGCGCGCACCGCACCCCCTCTGACGAAGGACGATCTCATGTGGACCTCTGCCCGTGTCTTCTGGGATCGCGCGGCAGCGATCCGGCGGCTCGCACGTCGGGGCCTGCGCGGCACCGGCGGCGCGGCAGACATCGGCGTCCGGCACCGCTCGGCGCGATGTCGCATCCGCGCACGAGTGGGTGAATCATAACGATCACGGCGATCGCGGCCACTGCTCCGGAAAGCCGAGCGGGAATACCCGCACGAACGATTTCCCGGTGCGGCGGCGGCAACCCCGGTCGCGGACGGCACGTCCTACGGCGTGAAGGGCACGGGACGACCGTGCGGAAGCCGAAGGGGGAGAACCACCATGTCGCTGACCAAGACCCGCAAGATCGGTGCCGCCGCCGCGCTGTTCAGCGGTGCGCTGCTGCTCGTCGGTTGCGGCCAGGCCACCGGTGCCGCGCCGTCCGGGGCGTCGAACGCGGCCGTCGAGCAGGGTGGGACGACCGAGGACATCTCGACCTCCCCCTGTTCCGCGGCGGACTACTCGGTCGACCTGATCCCGCAGCCGGGACGCCCCGGCGTGAACCTGCTGGCCGTCACGAACCAGTCGGACCGGACCTGCCCGGTGGCGGGCTGGGCCGAGCTGACGCCGGAGGACATGACGGGCTCCCCGATCGACGGCGTGCCGAGCGAGAACGTCGACGTCCCGGGCGGTCGCACCGAGATCTCGCTGGAGCCGAACCGCACCGCGTTCGCGGGCGTCCACTTCGAACTCGGCGACAAGAACGACGTGCGCACCGCCACCGGTTTCCGGGCGAGCTTCTCGGACACCTCCGGCGACGTGAACGTGCACGTCGACAGCGGCGAGGCCGAGCACCTGGAGTTCCTGATCAAGTCGATGCAGGTCGGCACGCTGCAGCCGTCGGCGCAGGGCGTCACCTTCTGATCCCGCTCCGGTTCCGCCGGAGCCGCGCCGCGAATTCCCCGCTCCGGTCCGCCACCGCGCGGAGCGGTGGGGGGGCGCCCCCCCCCGCGCCCGGGGGGGGGGGGGGGGGGGGGGGGCGCCCGCCGCCGCGCCGCCGGCGCGGGGGGGGGGGCGGGGGGGCGGGCG
>NZ_JAIUKC010000147.1:0-16984 GCF_020177435.1 Saccharopolyspora sp. 7B
GGCGGGAACGGGCCGGGCGGCGGCGGGAGCGGCCGCCGGATCAGCGGGATCGGTGAGCAGGTTCGCGGTCATGCCCTGAAGAGGCCGCGAACCCCCGAACAGATACATCCCGATCGGGTGAAAACCCGATCACCGCACCGTTCTCGCAGGTCAGCGCGTCAAGGCCGCCAGCGCCGTCCCCACCATCACCCGGATGCCGACCAGCAGCGCCCGCTCGTCCAGGTCGAACGTCGGCTGGTGCAGGTCCCGCGCCCGCGCCTGCCCGGAGCGCACCCCGAGCCGCACGAACGCGCCCGGCACGTGCTCCAGGTACCAGCCGAAGTCCTCGCCACCGGAGGACTGCGGGGTCCCCGTGACCGCGTGCTCGCCGAGCGCCTCCTGGATCGCCGCGGACATCAGCTCGGTGCTCGCGGCGTCGTTGACCACCGGCGGGACGCCGCGGCGGTGCTGCAGGTCGAAGCCCACGCCCAGCGGCGCCAGCAGCCCGGCCACCAGTTCCCGCGTCAGCGGTTCCAGCTCCGCCCAGGTGCCGCGGTCGCCGGTGCGCAGCGTTCCGGTGAGCACGCCGGTCTGCGGGATCGCGTTCGGCGCCTCTCCCGCGTGCACCGCACCCCAGGTCAGGACGGTGCCGGTGCGCGGGTCGACGCGGCGCGAGAGCAGCGTGGGCAGCCCGGTGATCACGGTGCCGAGCGCGTGCACCAGGTCCGCGGTCAGGTGTGGCCGCGAGGTGTGCCCGCCCGGCGAGTTCAGCCGCAGCTCCAGCAGGTCGCTGGCGGAGGTGATCGCACCGGACTTCACGCCGATCCGCCCCACGGGCAGCCGAGGATCGCAGTGCAGCCCGAAGATCTGCTCCACCCCGTCGAGCCCGCCCGCGGCCAGCACGTCCAGCGCGCCGCCGGGCATGACCTCCTCGGCGTGCTGGAAGATCAGCCGGATCCGCCCGGGCAGCTCCGGTCCGGTGGCGAGCGCCAGCGCCGTGCCCAGCAGGACCGTCGTGTGCGCGTCGTGCCCGCAGGCGTGCGCGACCCCGTCGGTGCCGGACGCGAACGGCAGCCCGGTCGCCTCCTTCAGCGGCAGCGCGTCGATGTCCGCCCGCAGCGCGACGGTGCGCCGCGGCTGGCCGCCGTCCGGCCCGATGTCGCACAGCAGGCCGGTGCCGCCGGGCAGCACGCGCGGGCTCAGCCCGGCTTCGGTGAGCCGCTCGAAGAGGAACGCGGTGGTGCCGTGCTCGGCGCGGGAGAGCTCCGGGTTGGCGTGGATGTGCCGTCGCCAGGCCACCACGTGCCCCGCGTTGGCGGTGAGCCAGGCATCCAGCCAGGCGGGGCCGCGTCCGGAGCCGAGATCTTCCACGCCGGACATGGTGTCGCCGTCGCCGCCGATCGGCTCGCCGGACGGTGGCGCGCCCAGTTCGGCCTGCGCCCACGCAGCCGGGTCCGCGGTGCTCGTCCCGCCGTCGTTCGGTGTCCTGCGCGGCTCGGGGCCGCGTGAATCCACTACCGTCACGCCACGCCTCCCGACGTGTGTTGCCGTCGCACCGGGCCGGGGGCGTCCCCCTGCCCGGCCGAGTTGTGCTTCCCGGTCCGCCCCGGGCGGTCTTCGGCCGAGGTCGCGAGCCGCGATCTCAGGCCGGGGTCGGTGGCCGCCGCGATCGCCGTCCACGCCATCGCCACCGCTCCGTCGAGCACCGCGCGGTCGGCGGAGGGCGAGGCGCAGGCGGCGGCGAACTCCACCTGGTGGGTCACCGCGTCGCCGCAGTCCAGCGCGATCATCGGGTGGATCGCGGGCAGCAGCTGCGAGACGTTGCCCATGTCGGTGCTGCCGATGACCTGGTCGGTCTGCTCGGCGCGCGGCACAGGTGCCCTGCCGAGCTCGGTGATCGCCGCGCGGTAGGCCTCGGAGAGCTCGTCGTCGCAGGACAGTTCGGCGTACACCGGCGAGATCTGCACGACCTCGGAGGTGCAGCCGGTCGCGGTCGCTCCCGCCTCGAAGCAGGCCCGGATGCGGTTCTCCAGGCGCTCCAAGGAAGCCGATTCGGCGGCGCGCAGGTTGTACATCGCCGCGGTGCGGGCGGGAACGACGTTCGGAGCGGCGCCGCCCGAGGTGACGATACCGTGCACCATCTGTCCCGGTTCGAGGTGCTGGCGCAGCAGCCCGATCGCGACCTGCGCGACGGTGAGCGCGTCGGCGGCGTTGACGCCGAGCTCGGGGGCGGCGGCCGCGTGCGCGGCGCGGCCGGTGTAGCGCACTTCCAGGTCGTTGATGGCCAGCGAGCGCGGCGCGCAGATCTCCTCCGGCCCGGGGTGGACCATCATCGCCATCGCGAGCCCGTCGAACACGCCGCGTTCGAGCATGAGCACCTTGCCGCCGCCGAGTTCTTCGGCGGGGGTGCCGATGACGCGGACGGTGATGCCGAGCTCGTCGGCGACCTCGGCGAGGGCGAGCGCGGCGCCCGCGGCCGCCGCGGCGATGATGTTGTGCCCGCAGGCGTGCCCGATCTCGGGCAGCGCGTCGTACTCGGCGCAGATGCCGACGACGAGGTCGCCGGTGCCGCGGTCGGCGGTGAAGGCGGTGTCGAGCCCGGCGACGGGCGCGGCCACCTCGAACCCGTGCGCGGCGAGCAGCTCGCGCACCTTCGCGGCGCTGCGGTGCTCGGCGAAGGCGGTCTCGGGTTCGGCGTGCAGCCCGCGGGCGAGCTCGACGAGTGCGCGCTCGTGGCGTCGGACGATCTCCCGGCAGGTGGCGCGGGTTTCGGAGCGGAGCGCGGTGTCGCGGGCTGCGGTGTCGTGGTTCATGTGCCGACCATCCTGCACGACCGGACCGCGGTGGAACCCGGAGTCGGAGCCCCGGACCGCCAGCCGGTCGGCGGATTGCGCTCAGCGGTGCCGTGTGATCAGCCGAGGAGTAGAAGTTTCACCTTCAACTTCCCCGGCGGAATTCGGCGAGTTCGCGGTCCGCGAGCCCGGCGGAAACGAGCGGAACCGCATCGGCGAGCGCTTCCGCACCGCAATTCCGCGGGCCGTACCCAGCGGGAACTCGGGGCGAGCGGATTGCGCGGCGGGCATTCGGCCCGCGGCCGCGGCGGACGTTCCGCGAAGGGGCGGTGAGTAGGGTGTGGGCCGGCACCGGTCGGGGGGCTTCCCGGCCCCCCCCCACGTCTGCGAGGGGCGCGAACCCCAAGTGTCGAACCGTCCCGCCGGGAGCGCGCGGCACGCCCGGAGCGGCGCGCACAACCCGTGCAGTTGTGAAAATCCCACAGGTTAGCCCGCCAGGTCTAGGCCATAGCGCGAAATCTTCGAAAAGAATGCCGAAAACCGACCGCGTTGCCTTTTTTCCCGGTCTGTTCGGCGAGGGAAATCCCTAGTTCTTCCACTTGAAGCTGAAGACCGGGCGCTTGCGCGCCTTGCGCGACAGCAGCACCGCGGCGATGAGCACGATGCCGGCGATACCGGTCACGAGCCGCTGCTTGTCCTCGGCCGCGGACTGCCGGTCGCCGTTGAGGTCCGGCCCGGGCGGCGCGGACGGTTCCGCCTGCGCGACCACCGCGGTGGGCGCCGGGGCGGCTTCGGCCGGCGCGGCACCACCGGCCGCGGGCGAGAACAGCAGAACCCCGCCGAGCGTCAGGACCGCGAGCAGTCGCCCCATGCGTGCCATCAGCACTCCACACCTTTCCACGCAGCGCTTCGCGGCGACGGGCCGCCGCACCAGGCCATTTGATCACAGTGCGGGCGGTGCTCGCCGCTGCGCGCGGCAGGTTGCCCGGATCGTCGCAACACGGTGTCAGGCGGTGATGTAGGACGACTTGCCGTCGGAGCTGGAACAGAGCGCCTGCACCCGGTCCTTCGGGGTGCTCGCGCAGCCGTAGTCCTCGAAGTTCGCGAACCTGCCGCTGCCCTCGACCTGGTCCTTGGGCAACGAGAAGTACTTGTTCATCACCCGGTCGGCTTCCCCGCAGCTGAGGACCTCGCCGGCGTCGCTGCGCCCGGCGAACAGCCGGTGGCCGCGCCCGGCCTTGTCGGTGAACGTCCCGCACTCGACGTCCCCGCCGTCGGGGGCGGTGCTCGACTCCTCGGCGCCGGAGGTCGGTTCCTCGTCCGGGGTGCTGGTGGCCCGCGGCGTGCTGCTCGCGGTCGTGGTGCTGCTGACCGAGGGCGCGGGCGGGGTCGCGCTGGTGGGCGCGCCCGCGGGCGGCGGCGAGATCGCCTTCGGCAGCGTGACCACGGCCGGCGGCTCCTGCGCGGCCGGGGGCGCGGGGTCGCCGCACCCGGCGAGGCAGAGCCCCGCGATCAACGCTCCGGCGACCGGTCGGACGCGCATGACTGCTCCCTCGTTGCCTGTGCTGCACCGCGATCCAATGGACGCGGTACCGACCTCCCGCGTTGGCCGGGAGTGGGGGAGAACACAGCGCGCACGCGCAACCTCCCCGGGCGGAACGGTACCCGCAGCGCACGCACGTCGATCAAGGCCGGTCGTGTTCGCGCTCGATGCGCTCGCCCATCTCGTCGACGACCAGGTTCTCCCGCCGGATGCTGTCCGCCCGGTACGCCGCGCGCCCCACCAGCTGCGCCAGCACCGGGGCGGTGAGCATCTGGAACAGCGCGACCAGCGCCAGCGCCAGCGAGTAGTGGAAGTCCAGCTGCAGCGCGGTCCCGATCAGCACCAGGATCAGCCCGAGGGTCTGCGGCTTCGTCGCCGCCTGCAGCCGGGCGGTGACGTCCGGGAAGGTCAGCAGCCCCACGGCGCCGAGCAGGCAGGACAGCGCGCCGAGCACCAGGCAGCACGCGGAGATCACATCGAGCACGCTCACCGGTACGGCTCCTTCTTCTCGACGAGCCGGGCCGCGCTGGTCGAACCGATGAACGCCAGCAGCGCGAACGTGGTCAGCAGCGCGATGTTGGAGCCGTCCCGCAGCCAGCCCATGCTCACGCAGGTGCCCGCCACGATCAGCGTGACGATGACGTCCAGCGCCACGATGCGGTCCAGCGTCGACGAGCCCATGATCATCCGGATCAGCGCCAGCAGCGCCGCCAGGCACAGCAGCGCGAAGGTCACGACGAACACGACGTCCATCAGGCGTCCTCCTTCCCCGCGGTCCCGGCGGAGTCCTCGATGCGGCCGACGAGCTCCAGCTCCGCTGCGGAACCGACGGCCCGGACGATGCGGCGCTCCAGCGCCAGCACCTCGCGCCGCACCAGCTCCTCGCCGCCGGCGCGCATGCCGAGCGCGTACACGTAGCAGATGCGGTGCGCTCGGTCGATCTGCATGACGAACTTGCCGGGCGCCAGCGAGACCGCGTTGGCGACCATCGCGGTGAGGTGGTCGGAGTCGGTCAGTAGCGTCACCCGCACGATGCCCGCCCTGGTCCGCGGCCCGTACCGGACCGCCTGCCAGGACACCCGCACCGTGGACACCACCAGGTCGACCGCGAGGTAGCAGACCAGCCGCAGCAGGGACAGCGGCCGCACCACCATGTGCGTGGTGACCGGCGGCAGCGGGAACACGAGCGTCACCAGCAGCGCCACCAGCAGGCCGAACACCAGGGTGCCCAGGTCGAGGGTGCCCCACAGCAGGATCCACACCGCGGTCAGCCACAGCACCAGCGGCAGCCTGCGCAGCGCCCGTCGGGCCGGCGTGGTCATCGCGCACCTCCCAGCACCGCTTCGCGGTAGGTCGTGCCCTGCATCAGGTCGTCCGCGGCGCGCTCGCTGACCCCGGCCAGCGGCCCGGCGACCAGGGCGATGACCACGCTGGCGGTGACCAGGACGCCGGTGGCCGCGACCATCGGCCGGGTCGAGTTCCCGGTGCCGACGACGAGCTCGTCGTCCGGGTCCGGGTCGGCTTCGGGCGCGCGGACCTGGCCCCAGAACGCCCTGGTCCACACCCGCGCCATCGCGTAGAGGGTGAGCAGGCTGGTGAGGATCGTCCCGGCGGTGACCGCGTAGGCCGACCAGGTCCCGGCGCCGATGCCCGCCTGCAGCAGCGCCAGCTTCGCGACGAACCCGGAGAACGGCGGCACCCCGGCGAGGCTCAGCGCGGGCAGCGCGAACAGCACCGCGATCATCGGCGCCGCCTTCGCCAGCCCGCCCATCCGGCTCAGCGCCACCGTGCCGGTGTGCCGGGTTATCAACCCGCTGACCAGGAACAACGTCGCCTGCACGGTGATGTGGTGCACCACGTAGAGGATCACGCCGGTGAGCCCGATGACGTCGTAGACGCCGAGCCCGAACAGCATGTAGCCGATGTGGCTGACCAGCAGGAACGACAGCATCCGGTTGAGGTCGTTCTGCGCGAGCGCGCCCAGCGCCCCGACCAGCATGGTGACCAGCGCGATCACCAGCATCAGCGTCCAGCTGCGGTCGTGGCTGAACACCAGCGTCTGGGTGCGGATCAGCGCGTAGATGCCGACCTTGGTGAGCAGCCCGGCGAACACGGCGGTGACCGGGGCGGGCGCGGTCGGGTAGCTGTCCGGCAGCCAGAAGTGCAGCGGCACCATGGCCGCCTTCACCCCGAACACGATCACCATCATCAGCCCGAGCGCCACCTGCAGCCCCTCGGGCAGCAGCGCGACCTTCCCGCCGAGGTCGGCGAGGTTCACGGTGGCCGTGGCCGCGTACACCAGCGCGATCATGGTGATGAACAGCAGCGACGAGGTGAGGCTGACGATCACGTAGGTCATGCCCGCGCGCACCCGGCTGGCGGTGGTGCGCCGCGTGATCAGCACGTACGAGGAGGACAGCATGATCTCGAACGCGACGAACAGGTTGAACAGGTCGCCCGCGAGGTAGGCCAGCGACACCCCGGCGCACAGCACCAGGTACATCGGGTGGAACGTGGTGCTGGCGCGCTCCCGGCCGTAGTCGGTGAGCCGCTGCCCGATCGAGTAGATCAGCACCGCGAAGGTCACCACCGCCGAGACGACCAGCAGCAGCGCCGAGAGCCGGTCGGCGATCAGCGTGATGCCCGCGGGCGCCGCCCAGCCGCCGATCTGGAGCACGACGGGCCCGGTGCGGTCGGTCAGGTACAGCAGGAATCCCGCGTCGGCGATGATCGCGGCGAGCACGACCAGCCCGATGATGCGCTGGAAGTCGGCGAACCGGCCCAGTGCGAGGGACATCCCGGCCGCCGCCAGCGGCAGCAGGACGGGCAGGGCCACGAGGACCGTCACTGGGTGGCCTCCCGTTCGAGTTCGTCTTCGTTCGCCTTGTCGTCCTCGGATTCGGCGAGCCTGCGTTCCAGCCGCCGGATCCGGCGGTCCTCGACGTCGTCGCGGACCTCGTCGTGGCCGAGCAGCACCCACGAGCGGTAGGCGAGCGCGAGCAGGAACGTGGTGAGCGCGAAGGTGATCACGATCGCGGTCAGCGCCATCGCCTGCGGCAGCGGATCGGTCATCTGCTCCGGTGCGGCGTCGCCGAGGATCGGGGCCCGCCCGGGGGGTCCGCCCGCCAGCTGCAGCAGCAGGTTGGCGCCGTGCCCGACGATCACCGTGCCGATCAGGATGCGCATCAGCGAGCGCTGCATGAGCAGGTAGAACCCCGCGGAGTACAGCGCGGCCAGCACCACGGCCATGGTGAGGTTCACGGTGAGGTTCGCGGTCATGCCTGTCCCCTCTCCGCCGCGGCCGCGTCGGCCTCCACTCCGGAGCCGAGCGTGCGCAGCAGGTCCAGCACCACGCCGATGATCAGCAGGTAGACGCCGATGTCGAGCAGGATGCTGGAGACGAACTTGATCTGGCCCAGCAGCGGGACGGAGATCTTGAAGATGGCGCTCTCCAGCAGTTCCTGCCCGAACACCAGCGGCAGGAACCCGGTGAGGGTGGCGATGGTGAGCCCGAGCCCGATCAGCACGGGCGGCCGCAGCGAGATGATCGCGCTGTCGTCCATCCGGCCGCCCGCGAGGTAGCGCAGCGCGAACGCCTGCCCGGCCACGAGACCACCGCTGAACCCGCCACCCGCCCGGTCGTGCCCGGCGAACAGCAGGTAGATCGACAGCACCAGCACGGTCGGGAACACGATGCGGGCGGCGAGTTCGAGCAGCACGGCCCGTTCCCGGCCGTCGCGGGGGAAGCCGGACAGCAGCCAGCGCTCCCGTGGGGCGTCCCACCCGGTCCACGGCACGCCGGGGCGTTCCCCGTTGCGGGGGGCGGTGATCCTGGGGTCGGTCATGACTGCTCCTCCTCCTGGCGCCGCCCGTTCCCGTTCCCGCTGAGCACGACTCCGGGGCGTTCCGCGGGGGCCGTCGCCTGCGCGCCGCGCGAGCTGCGGCGCCTGCGGTCGAACCGGGAGGCCAGCACGAGGCTGGCGACACCGGTCGCGGCGACGGCGAGCACGGAGATCTCGCCGACGGTGTCGAACGCGCGGAAGTCGACGAGGATCGCGTTGACGATGTTGGTGGCCCCGGCGCCTTCCTCGGACTGCGCGATGAAGTCGGCGCTGACCGCCGGCGGTTGCTGCCGCGCCGCGCTGAACAGCACCGCGCCGAGCGCGATGACCACGCCGCCCGCCACCGACAGCGCCAGCTTCGGCCAGCGCAGCGACCGCGCCGCGTCGCCCTTGGTGAACCGCGCGGGCAGCCGCCGCAGCACGAACACGAACGCGACCATGGTCAGCGTCTCGACCAGGAACTGGGCGAGCGCCACGTCCGGCCCGCCGTCCACGATGAACAGGCCGCCGATGCCGTAGCCGATCACGCCGACGAGCAGCACCGCGGTGAGCCGCCGCTTCGCCCGCACCACCGCGATCGCCGCGATGATCACCAGGATTGCCAGCGGGATCTGCAGCAGGTTCTGGTGCAGCGCCATGTCCGCGGGCACGTGCGCGTGGTAGACCAGCACCGATCCGGGGACGGCGACCACCGTGAGCAGGATGATCGCCAGGTAGGTCGGCAGCGAACCGACCTGGGTGCGGCCGGTGACGCCGACGGCGGTGCGCTCCAGCAGGGCCATGATCCGCTCGTAGCCGCGCTGCGCGTCGAGCGGCTTCGGCAGCCTGCGGCGCAGCGCGGTGAGCGGGACGCGCATCGCGTGCACCCACAACCCGGCGGCGACCGCGACCACCGAGAACAGCAGCGGCAGTTCGAAGCCGTGCCACAGCTCCAGGTGCAGCGGGTCGACCCCGGCGCCGTACACGGCGGCGTAGGAACCGGCGAGCTCGTCGGTCAGCGGATACCCGATGCCGAGCACGACCCCGGCGAACGCGGGGATCGCGGCGGGCACCAGCAGCACCGCCCCGGGCTGCTTGCCCCCGGTGGGGGCCACGCCCGGTTTGCGGGCGAACGCGCCCCACAGCATCCGCGCGCTGTAGGCCACGGTGAACACCGAGCCGAGCAGCAGCACGAAGTCGATGAGCAACCCGGTGCCGCCGCCCTCCTCCAGGAACGCGCCGAACGCGGCCTCCTTGCCGAGGAAGCCCAGCATCGGCGGCAGGCCCGCCATCGACGCCACCGCCAGCGCGGCGATCGTGGCCAGCGCGGGCATCCGCCGCCCGAGCCCGGACAGCTCCCGCACGTCCCGGGTGCCGGTCTGGTGGTCGACGATGCCGACGACGAGGAACAGGGTCGCTTTGAACATGCCGTGCGCCAGCAGCATCGCCGCCCCGGCCAGCGCGGCCGCGTAGGTGCCCTGCCCGACGAGCACCATCAGGAACCCGAGCTGGCTGACGGTGCCGTAGGCGAGCAGCTTCTTCAGGTCCGTCTCGTGCAGCGCCCGCCAGCCGCCGAAGACCATCGTGATCAGGCCGAACACCACGGTCGGCAGCCACCACTCGGGCACCCCGACGAACACCGGGCCGAGGCGGGCGACCAGGAACACCCCGGCCTTCACCATGGAGGCCGCGTGCAGGTACGCGCTGATCGGGGTGGGCGCGACCATCGCGGTCGGCAGCCAGTTGTGGAAGGGCACCTGGGCCGACTTGGTGAGCGCGCCGACGAGGATCAGCGAGGCCGCGACGGCCAGCGGGGTGCCGCCGGGCGGCTCCGCGACGATCTCCGAGATGCGGTAGGTGCCCGCGGCCTCGCCGAGCACCACGAAGCCGAGCAGCATCACCAGCCCGCCCATCGTGGTGATCATCAGCGCCTGCAGCGCCGACCGCCGCGACTCCCGGCTGATGCCCGCCTGACCGACCAGCAGGAAGGAGCAGACCGTCGTCAGCTCCCAGAACACGTAGACGGTGAGCAGGTCGTCGGCCAGGATCAGCCCGAACATGGTGCCCGCGAACGTCAGCAGCAGCGGTGCGGAACGCCGGGCGTCACCGCTTCCCGCGTGGAAGTACCCGATCGAATAGACCAGCACCAGCACCCCGATGCCGGACACCAGCAGCGTCATCAGCACCGCGAGCGCGTCCAACCGGAAGGTGAACTCCAGGCCCAGCAGCGGCGACCACGGGACCTCCTCCACGATGGCGTCCCCGCTGAGCACCGCCCCGGAGCGCGCGAGCACCCAGGTCAGCGCGGCCGCCGGTGGCAGGGCGGCGATCGCGAAGGCCATCCCGGTGTTGCGCCGGGCTACGATCGGCAACGCCAGAGCCACCAGCAGGTGGACGAGGACGAACGCGGACAAGGGCACCTCCTCGGCGAGCCGGTGATCAGACCGTGGACCAGGCGACCCCGTGGAATTGTTCGTCACTCACGCTGCGCCCACCATCGCGCGGCCCCACCGGGGGTCCGATGGGGCCTTCGGGCACTCCCACCGACCCGCCGGGTGGCGGGCGACGAGCGGTGCGTGACGGGGTCGCCGAACGGTTTGCTCCCGCTGGCGGTGGTCCCGGCCGCGCCCAACTTATCCGAATCGCCCCGACTGGTCATAATCCCGAGCCGCGCCGCCGGGGCCGCGAACGGCGCCGGTCGGCCGGGTTTTCCCGTTGGCGCGAAATAATCTTGGGCACCTGGTGCGGTTACCGGCCGGAACCGGCCACGTGGGAAACTTCACTACCGGTAACACCGCCGTCCCGCCCAGCGGACTCCGCTGAACACGCTGAGTGATATCCGCTGTTGGGCAGGTGAACGGGCGGGTTTGGACCGGACCCGACGACGCGGGATGGAGAATGAGCGGGTGCCCACGACTGAGGAAGAGGCCGCCGCAGGCGCCGACCGGCTGATCGCCGACCGCTACCGGCTGGAGCAGCGCATCGGTGGCGGCGCGATGGGCATCGTGTGGGCGGGCACCGACGAGCTGCTGCGCAGGCCCGTGGCGGTCAAGGAGGTGCTGCTGCCCCGGGGGATGCCCGAGGGCGAGGCCGCCGAGCTCCGGGAACGCGCGCTGCGCGAAGCGCGGGCGATCGCGCTGGTCACCCATCCCAACGTGGTGACGCTCTACGACGTGGCCCGGCACGAGGGCGAACCGTTCGTCGTCATGGAACTGGTGCCCTCGCAGAGCCTCGCGGCGGTGCTCGCCGAGCACGGCGCGCTCGGCGACCCGCAGCTGGCGCTGGTCGCCGACAGCGTGGCCGCCGCGCTCGACGCCGCGCACCGGGCGGGCATCGTGCACCGCGACGTGAAGCCGGGCAACGTGCTGATCGGCGACGACGGGCGGATCAAGCTCAGCGAC
The DNA here is from genome assembly GCF_020177435.1 of Saccharopolyspora sp. 7B. Lineage (NCBI taxonomy): Bacteria > Bacillati > Actinomycetota > Actinomycetes > Pseudonocardiales > Pseudonocardiaceae > Saccharopolyspora > Saccharopolyspora sp. 7B. The sequence goes on from NZ_JAIUKC010000147.1 coordinate 11,537, forward strand.
TTCGGCATCTCCCGCAACGTCTCCGAGCACACCATCACCTCCACCGGGATCATGCTCGGCACCCCGGCGTTCATCGCCCCCGAGATCGCCTCCGGCGAGGCCGTCACCGACGCCGCCGACCTGTGGGGGCTGGGCGCAACGCTGTTCGCCGCCTCCGAGGGCACCGCGCCCTACGGCGCGAACGACGACCCGCTGGCCACCATCACCTCGGTGGTGCGCGGGCCGGTCCCCGCCCCGCACCGGCCCGGGCCGATCGGCGAGATCATCGCCGGGCTCATGGTCAAGGACCCGGCGCAGCGGATGACGGCGCAGGAGGTGCGCCGCCACGTGCAGGACCTGCTGCCGCCCTCCGGCACCCGGCCGTTCGAGATGCTGCTGGACCCGGAGGCGCCGACGGTGCGGGTGCGCAAGGTCCCCAGCACCTCGCCGAACACCGCCCCCGGCACCGCCACCGACGAGGAACCGGCGCCGCTGGCCGCCGACCCCGGCCCGCTGCCGTTCATGCTCAGCGAACCGCCGCCCGCGCCGCGCAGGCGGTTCCGCTGGGGCGCGGTGGTGCTGGGTCTGGCGGCCGTGGTGCTGTTCGCCGCCTCCACCGCGGGCGGGTTCGCCGCGACCCGCGCGCTCGCCGGGCACGACGTGCTGCCCGAGATCACCGCTCCCGCTCCGTCCCAGCCGGCCACGCCGCGGCTGGCCCGCTACGTCGACGAGGCCAAGCGCAGCCAGCAGGGCGGCGGCGGTTTCGAGGTCGTCGCCCCCGAGGGCTGGGACGTGTTCCGCGGCAGCCGCAACCAGCCCACCGAGAGCATGGTGGTGTACCTGATCTCCCCGGACGGCCGCGCCGAGGTCGCCGTGGAGCGGTTCGAGGGCTACTACGGCGACCGCTCCACCGCGCAGGACTACGTGGACGTGCTCCAGGAGCGCTCCGCGGGCGAGCACGGGACCTTCCGGCTGGAGGAGGACCGGCCCACCGGCGCCACCGACGAGGTCAGCGGCGAGACCGACCGCTTCCTGCGCTACACCGCCAGCCAGGGCGGCGTGATCGGACCGGCCGTCGCCGACTCCGAGCGCAGCACCACCTCGCAGCTGATGCCTCGCGGCAGCGACCTGTGGGTGCTGCGGGTGACCACGCCGCTCGACCAGCCCGGCGCCCACCAGCGGCTGTTCGACGAAGCGCTGGGGGGCTTCCAGATCACGTCCTGAGTCCGGGACCCGTTCGACCGAGCGGTGCGGCCGGACGGGCGAACCGCCCGGGTGATCGCCGCCGCCGGTCGACGGCGGAGACGGGTCGCGGAGATGACTACGCTGAGCGGTCGTGACTCCTTCTGCTGCTTCCGACCCGTTCGCCACCGCCAGCGCCGCCGCGGCCGCCCTCGCCGAGAGCACCGGTGCCGCCCACCACGACCTCGCCGTCGTGCTCGGTTCCGGGTGGCGGCCCGCCGCCGAGGAGATCGGCTCCCCCGTCGCCGAGGTGACCATGTCCGACCTGCCCGGCTTCGAACCGCCGAGCGCCAGCGGGCACAGCGGCCGGATCTGGTCCGTGCCGGTCGCGGGCAAGCAGGTGCTGGTCTTCCTCGGTCGCACCCACCTGTACGAGGGCAAGAGCATGAACTCGGTGGTGCACGGGGTGCGCACCGCGGTCGCCGCGGGCTGCCGGACCGTGGTGCTCACCAACGCCGCGGGCGGATTGCGCGAAGGCATGTCGGTCGGGCAGCCGGTGCTGATCAGCGACCACGTGAACCTCACCGCGCGCTCCCCGCTGGTCGGGCCGCACTTCGTGGACCTCACCGACCTGTACTCGCCGCGGCTGCGCGGTCTCGCCCAGGAGATCGACGAGTCGCTGGAGGAGGGCGTGTACGCGGGGCTGCCCGGACCGCACTTCGAGACTCCGGCCGAGATCCGGATGCTGCGCGGCTCCGGCGTCGACCTGGTCGGCATGTCCACGGTCGCCGAGGCGATCGCCGCGCGCGCCGCGGGCGCCGAGGTGTTCGGGCTGTCGCTGGTGACGAACCTGGCCGCCGGGCTGTCCGGGCAGCCGCTGAACCACCAGGAGGTGCTGGAGGCGGGCAAGGCTTCGGCGGGCCGGATGGGCAAGCTCCTGCGCTCCCTCGTCGAGTCCGCTTGATCCCGCTCTGGCCGGTGGTCCTGTTGCGTTCGGGCCGGGTGGCGGAACCTCAGCGGCCCCCTCGCTGCGGGATCGTTCTCACCGGTGGCTCCGAAACGCTGTGCTCGCGAGGAAACCGCTGAGAACCCGCGGGTGGTTCCGCTGCTTCGGTGGTCGGCGGCTCAGCGGCTTCGCCGGTGGCAGGACGAGGGTCCGCTCCCGGGCGGTCGCGGTTCGGCTTGTTCGGGATGTGCTGTTTCGAGATCATCTGCGTGCCGTGGCACGCGCCGAGCCGGTTGCGGCCGGTCCACCAGCGAAGGAGTGACGTCGTGGTCAGCACTCAGCACCTCGATCCGGGGTGCGTGGAAGCCGCGCGGGCCTGGATCGGCGCGGACGTCGACGAGGCGGCGCGCGCCGAGCTGACCGCCGTGCTCGACGCCGCCACCGGCGGGGATCCGGACGCGGCCGCGGACCTGGCGCAGCGCATGTCGGGGATGCCGACCTTCGGCACCGCCGGGCTGCGCGGCGCGGTCCGGGCCGGGGCGAACGGCATGAACCGGGCCGTGGTCGTGCGCACCACCTGGGGCGTGGCCCGGTGGCTGGCCGAGCGGGGGCTGGGCGGCGGGATCGTCGTCGTCGGCCGCGACGCGCGGCACGGATCCGCGGAGTTCGCGGCGGACACCGCCGACGTGTTCGCGGCCGCCGGATTCGACGTGCGGGTGCTGCCCGGAGCACTGCCCACGCCGGTGCTGGCGCACGCGTCCCGCGCGCTCGGCGCGGTCGCGGGGGTGCAGATCACCGCCTCGCACAACCCGCCGCAGGACAACGGGTACAAGCTGTACCTCTCCGGCGGCACCCAGCTGGTCGGCCCGGCCGACGCCGAGATCGAGCGGTGCGTCGCCGCGAGCCCGCCCGCCGCCGAGGTGCCGCGGCGGCGCGAGCACGCGGTGCACGAGCGGGCGCTGGCCGACTACCTGGCGCCGGTGGCGGCGCTGCCCCGCGGCACGGCGCGCGCGCTGCGGGTGGCGGCGACCGCGCTGCACGGCGTCGGCGCCGGACCGCTGCAAGAAGCCCTGGAGCTCGCCGGGTTCACCGACGTGCACTGGGTGCCCGAGCAGGCCGGGCCGGACCCGGACTTCCCCACCGTCGGCTTCCCGAACCCGGAGGAGCCGGGCGCGACCGACCTGCTGCTGGCGCTGGCCGCGGACGTCTCCGCGGACCTCGCGATCGCGCTCGACCCGGACGCGGACCGCTGCGCGCTGGGCGTCCGGGACGGCGACGGCTGGCGGATGCTGCGCGGCGACGAGACCGGCGTGCTGCTCGGCGAGCACGTGCTCTCCGGGCTCGACCGGGCCGCGCACCCGGACCCGCTGGTGGCGACGACGATCGTGTCGGCGACCATGCTGCGCTCCCTCGCCCGCAAGCACGGCGTGCGCTACGACGAGACGCTCACCGGGTTCAAGTGGCTGGTGCGCTCCGGCGACGGCAGCGGCACCGGGCTCGTCTACGCCTACGAGGAGGCGCTCGGGCACTGCGTGGACCCGGACCGGGTGCGGGACAAGGACGGCATCTCCGCCGCGGTGCTGGCCTGCGACCTGGCCGCGACGCTGCGGGAGCGGGGGCGCGACCTGCCCGGCCTGCTCGACGAGCTCGCCGCCGAGCACGGCGTGCACCGCACCGGGCAGGTCTCGGTGCGGGTCACCGACCTCGACGAGATCGCCGCGACGATGCGCCGCCTCCGCGCCGATCCCCCCGCCGAACTGCTCGGCACCCCGGTGCGGGTGCGGGACCTGCTGCCGGACACCGACGCGCTGGTGATCACCGGGGAGGGCGGGCTGCGGCTGGTGGTGCGCCCGTCCGGCACCGAGCCGAAGCTCAAGTGCTACTTCCAGGTGGTGGAGGCGGCGAACGGCGATCTCGCGGCGGCGCAGCGGCGGGCCGGCGACCGCCTCGACCGGCTGGACGCCGCCGTCACCGAACTGGTCCGCGAGGACTCCTGACCGAACGGAGGGGCCGATGCCCAGGCTGCTGATCGTGCACCACACGCCCTCGCCCGGGATGCAGGCGATGTTCGAGCAGGTCGTGGCCGGTGCGACCACGGAGGAGATCGAGGACGTCGAGGTCGTGCGCACCGCCGCCCTGGCCGCGACCGCCTCCGACGTGCTCACCGCGGACGGGTACCTGCTCGGCACCCCGGCGAACCTGGGCTACATCAGCGGCGCGCTGAAGCACTTCTTCGACACCGTCTACTACCCCTGCCTGGACTCGACCGCGGGTCGCCCGTTCGGCTGCTGGGTGCACGGGAACGAGGGCACCGAGGGCGCGCTGCGGGCCATCGCGTCGATCACCTCGGGCCTGTCGTGGCGGCAGGCCGCCGAACCGGTGGTGCTGTCCGGCACGCCCGACCAGGCGGACCTGTCCGCGTGCTGGGAACTGGGCGCCGCGGTCGCGGCGGGCCTGATGCCCTGATCTCCGCGGGACCGCGCATTCCGCGGCGGGGAGCGGTTCGGCGCGTCCGCGGGCGGGCCGGGCCGGGCGGCCGGGAGCGGGTCCGCGATCTTGCGCGGGCCGGCCAGCTCCGCTGCCCGATCTGCGCCCGAGCGTGCCCGTACGCGCAGATTTTCCTTTGGCAGGGCCGGAAACCCCCCTGTTGATCTTGATCGATCATCACCCGGTATGGTGATCTACGTCGCCGGGACGCGCACCCGTGCGGCGAACGGGGCGCCCTGGGCGATGACCCGCCTTCCCTCAACTGTCGAGTCGAGTTCGGGGCGTCCCTCCCGCACCTCGCCGGGGAACCGGCCGACCAGCGCGCCACCTCCGCGGCCAAGCCTGCCCGGACCTCGGCCGACCACTCACCGGACCGACGTTCGACCAGGTCACCGGCCACGCGTTACCCTTTCACGGTGAGTGAGGAAACGATCGAACTCGAACTCGACGACTCCGGTGTCTCCGTTGATCTGCCCCAGCCCGAACATCCCGGGGACCAGGTGCACGGGGTGCCCTACCGGCCGGTCGAGTTCCGCGACGACGATCTGCCGACCGCATTGGAACGGTCCGCCCGCTGGCTGCGCGAAGCGCAGTCCTGGTTGGGCGAGCCCGTGGACGTCATCGCAGTCCACCTGGACTACGACGACCGCAAAGGTGCGCCGTACTACGAACTGAAGTTGCTCTGCAACGAAGAGGACCTGGCCGGCGCGCCACTCGCCCTCCGCAAGCACGAAACGGATCAGGTCGAAGACTGACCGCTGACGGAACCCACCGTGGGGGGGGGGGCGCCCCCCCCGCCCCCCCCCCCGCGGCCGAGCCCCGGCGGGGGGCGGGCCCCGGACCCGGGCCCCCCG
>NZ_JAIUKC010000148.1:0-10953 GCF_020177435.1 Saccharopolyspora sp. 7B
GTTCCGCGGGCCCATAGGGCGTACGCCGCCCCCCCCCCCCCCCCCACCACACCCCCTGGCTCTCCCTTCTCGCGCATGCCCCCCCCCCCCCCGCGCGGCCCCCCGGGGCCGGCCCCCCCCCACACCCGGGCGTCAGCTCCCGGTGCGGCGTCCCTTCCAGGACGCGGTCCCGCTCAGCACCCGGACCGCCCCGTCCAGCAGCACCCCGCCGAACAGCGCCCCGGTGAACGGGGCCAACGGCGCCAGCTCCGGCCCCGCCCGCATGTAGCGCGCGGTGTGCGCGTGCGCGACGCCCTGCGCCACCCAGCCGATCACCCCGGCCGCGGCCAGCAGCGGTCGCCGCCGCCGGACGCCGACCCCGAGCGCGACTGGTGCGGCCAGCGACAGCGCGACCTGCCCGAGCCCGCCGCCCAGCAGGACCGGCACCGACTGCCGGGTACCGGCCACGAAGCTCTTCCGGAACGACGCCCAGCCCTGCGCGAACGGGTCCATGCCGGTGGTCGTCACGTGGTCCAGCCCGTCCACCAGCCGCGTGACACCGCCGTGGTCGCGGACCGAGGTGGCGAGCGCGACGTCCTCGTTGCGCAGCCCGGCCATCGACTCCCAGCCGCCGATCTTGTCGTAGTGCGAGCGGCGCAGCAGGATGCAGTGCCCGATGGCGAAGGCCTTGGCGCCGCGTCCATCCGGCGCGGCGTTCTCCCCGATCAGCTGCAGCCCCGGCGGCATCAGCAGCGGCCAGGCCGCCGAGCGCCGCGGCGGCGGCCCGCCCGGCGTGGAGACCAGGTCCGCGTCCACGGCGTCGGCGGTGAGCAGCAGCCTGGCCAGCAGGTCGGGGGCGAGCACCGTGTCCGCGTCGACGAACAGCAGCCACTCCCCCGCCCCGGGCGGCCCGGCCGCCTCGACGCCGACGTGCATCGCGTGCACCTTGCCCGCCCAGCCCGGCGGCGGGCCGTCCACCCGCACCACCCGGATCCGCTCGTCCGCGGCGGCGTGCGCGCGGGCGAGATCCCCGGTCCCGTCGGTGGACCCGTCGTCGACGACCACGACGCGCAGCGCCGCCGGATCACGGTCGGCGTAGGTCTGGGCGCGGATGCCGCGCAGGCAGTCGTCGATCACGGCGGCCTCGTCGCGGGCCGGGACGACGACGGTCACCGCGGCCGGGAACACGCCCGGATCCGGCGGTGCCTCGTGCAGCGGGACCAGCGCGCGGACCTGGCGCACGGTGCGGACGCTGCGGTAGCAGGCCCCCGCGACCGCTCCTCCCAGCAGGGCGGCGGCGACGGCGGATCCTCGGTGAGCCACCGGTCCAGCGTCCCACGAAACGGGCGAAACACCCGAGATCGGCAGGGCGAACACCTCGGGAACGGCACGCGGCCGGCGCTCACCCCTTGGGTTCGGCGCAGCGCTCCAGGAAGTCCGCGATCTCGGCGACCTCCCGCTTGTCGCGCCCCACGTCGCGCACCAGTTGCAGGGCCTCGGTCTCGTCGGCGTCGATCCACCAGCCGTTGACGTCGCACATCGCGACCGCGGCGACCCAGCCGAGCCGCCAGTTGCCCTCCACCAGCGGCCGGGTGCGCACCAGGGAGTCCAGCAGCGCGGCCGCCTTCAGCCACAACGTCCCGTAGGCTGGAACGCCGAGCACCTCGGCCCGCGGCCGGTACGCGGCCGAGTCGAGCAGGCCGCTGTCCCGCACCACCAGGTCACCGCGGGTGACGGCGGTGGCGAGCAGCAGCAGATCGGAAGCGTCGAGGTAGACGAGCACCGATCAATGATCGATCATGCGGGTCCGAGGTCGTCCAGCAATCCCCGGTAGTGCGGCAGCACCCGCTGCACGACTTCGCCGAGCTGCTGGTCCTTGCGCTGCCGGGCCCACCGCTCGGCGAGCGCGGCGCGCACGATCTCCTGCTTGGAGCGGCCTTCGGCGGCGGCGAGCTCCGCCAGCCGAGCGCTCTCCTCGTCGGTCAGCCGCAGCGTCATGGCCATGGACCGGATGGTATCTCGCTGGTACCACCCGGTCCAAGGTGCGCTCGGGTCACACGGCGCCGTACTCGCGGTCCCCCGCGTCGCCGAGGCCGGGGACGATGAAGCCGGACTCGTTGAGCCGCTCGTCGATGCTGGCGGTCACGACCCGCAGCGGCAGACCGGAGTCCGCCAGGTGCTGGACGCCCTCCGGGGCGGCGAGGGTGCAGATCGCGGTCACGTCGGTCGCGCCGCGCTCCACCAGCAGCCGGATGGTGTGCAGCATCGATCCGCCGGTGGCCAGCATCGGGTCCAGCACCAGCACGGGGAGGCCGGAGAGGTCCTTCGGCAGCGATTCCAGGTACGGCGTCGGCTGCAGCGTCTCCTCGTCGCGGGCGAGCCCGACGAAGCCCATCTGCGCCTCCGGGATGAGCCGGTGCGCCTGGTCGGCCATGCCGAGCCCGGCGCGCAGCACCGGCACCAGCAGCGGCGGGTTCGCCAGCCGGTAGCCGGTGGTGCGGGCCACCGGGGTGTGGATCGGCGCTTCGGCGACCTCGGCGTCGCGGGTCGCCTCGTAGATCAGCATGAGGGTGAGTTCTTGCAGCGCTGCGCGGAAAGCCGCGTTCTCGGTGCGCGCGTCGCGCATCGTCGAGAGCCTCGACTTCGCCAGCGGGTGGTCCACGACCCGTACGTCCATGGCCGAGGACAGTAACGGCCGCGACCACCGCGGGCGGCGGCGGAGACCGGCGGATGTGCGCCAGATCCCGCCCGCGCCGGTCCCCGAGGGGCGGGGAGCCGGCGCGGTCGGCGTCACGGGTGCAGGACGACCTTGGTGTAGCCCTCGATCCGCTGATCGAACTTGCGGTAGGCGTCCGGCGCCTCGGACAGCGACAGCTCGTGCGAGACCACGAAGCTCGGCGCCGCCCGTCCCGCGGTGATCATGTCGCGGAGCTGGCGGTTGTACCGCTTCACGTTGCACTGGCCGGTGCCGACGACCTGTCCCTTCTCGAACATCTTGCCGATGGCGACCAGCAGCATCCCCTGCTTGGCGTTCTCGTCCGGGCCGCCGGGGTCGGCGGGCACGTACAGGCCGGGGACGCCGAGCCGGCCGGTGGGCCGGACGGTGTGGATCAGCGAGTTGAGCACCACGGCGGGTTCCTCGGTGCCCGCGTCGGCGGTGTGCGCCTGGTAGCCGACGGCGTCCACGCCCTTGTCGGTGCCCACGCCCTCGGTCAGGTCCTTGATCTGCTCGACGGGGTCGCCCGCGCTGAAGTCGATCGGGATGGCGCCGATCTCCTCGGCCTTCGCCAGCCGCTCCGGGATCCGGTCCACGCAGAACACCCGGGAGGCGCCGCGCAGCAGCGCCGAGTAGGCGGCCATCAGGCCGACCGGCCCGGCGCCGTAGACCGCGCAGGTCTCCCCCGGCGACACCTGTGCGAGCTCGCAACCGTGGTAGCCGGTGGGGAAGATGTCGGCGAGCAGCACGTAGTCGGCTTCCTTGCTGGAGTCCGGCGGCAGCACCAGGCAGTTGAAGTCGGCGAACGGCACCCGCAGGTACTCGGCCTGCCCGCCGGTGTAGGGGCCCATCGCGACGTAGCCGTAGGCGCCGCCCGCGAAGCCGGGGTTGACCGTGAGGCAGAACGCGGTGTTCCCGGCCGTGCAGTTCGTGCAGAAGCCGCAGGCGACGTTGAACGGCATCACGACCCGGTCGCCGCGGTTCAGGCCGACGACCCCGTCCCCGACCTCGTCGACGATGCCGAGGTTCTCGTGCCCGAACACGATGCCGGGTTCGGCGGCGGTGCGGCCTTCGTACATGTGCAGGTCGGATCCGCAGATCGCGGTGGAGGTGACGCGCACGATCACGTCGTTGGGGTGCTGGACGGCGGGTCGGTCGACTTCGTCGACGGTGACTTCGAACGGTTCTCGGTAGACCACTGCCTTCATGGGGAACCACCTCCGGAGTACCGGTGTCCGGTGCGCACCGTGCCGAGGTGCGCGCTGCTTCCGGATTACCCCGCACCCCACGACCTAGCGTCCTCCTTTCGAGTGGGGAGGTTGCGATTCCGGGACGAACCGGGAATCCGCACCACCCGCACCACCCGGTTGGCTAGGTTCACCGGCGGACGTGATCGACGGCGCGAACCGGGGGTGGCGCGTGCGGCCGGACGACGAGCATCGGCAGGACCCGCTGCGGTCGCCGGCGAGGCCAACTTCACCGTCACGCTGGAGTGGGAGCCGAAGGACTCCTGAACGGCCGGTGCGGCTCTCGGAGGGATCGAGGTCGGCGCCCCGCTGACCTAGACTGCGCGGCATGGTCGAACCACTGGACGGTCCGCGCACCGGCGCGCTGCCGCCGGAACTCGCCGAGGTCACCCGGGACGAGCGGTCGCTGCGGCGGTTCCTGCACGGCCTGCCCGGCGTGGACCAGGTGGGGCTGGAGCAGCGCGCCGCGGGACTCGCCACCCGCAGCATCAAGAAGGACGCCAAGGCGTGGGCGATCGACACCGCGATCGGCATGGTGGACCTGACGACGCTGGAGGGCGCCGACACCGAGGGCAAGGTGCGGGCGCTGGCGGCGAAGGCGCGCCGGCCGGACGCCGAGCACCCGGACGTCCCGCCGGTGGCGGCCGTCTGCGTGTACCCGGACCTGGCGGCGACCGCGGTGGCGGCGCTCGCGGGTTCCGGCGTGGGCGTGGCCTCGGTGGCGACGGCGTTCCCGTCCGGCCGCTCGGCGCGGCGGGTGAAGCTGGACGAGGTGGCGCTCGCGGTGTCCGCCGGAGCGTCCGAAGTGGACATGGTGATCGACCGGGGCGCGTTCCTGTCCAGGCGCTACGGCCAGGTCTTCGAGGAGGTCCAGCAGGTGAAGGCGGCCTGCGGCGACGCGCACCTGAAGGTGATCCTGGAGACCGGCGAGCTCGCCACCTACGACAACGTGCGCCGCGCCTCCTGGCTGGCGCTGCTGGCGGGCGGCGACTTCATCAAGACCTCCACCGGCAAGGTCTCGCCCGCCGCGACGCTGCCGGTGACGACGCTGATGCTGCAGGCCGTGCGGGACTGGCGGGACCGCACCGGCGAGCCGCGCGGGGTGAAGCCGGCGGGCGGCATCCGCACCACGAAGGACGCGATGCGCTACCTGGTGGCGGTGCGCGAGGTCGCCGGGCCGGAGTGGCTGACCCCGGCGCTGTTCCGCTTCGGCGCGTCGAGCCTGCTGGGAGATCTGCTGATGCAACGACGAACGCAACGCACCGGCCACTACGCGGCCGCGCACCACGTGGCGGTGGACGCATGAGCGGCTGGGAGTACGCGCCCGCGCCGGAATCGGCGGCCGTGGCGAACCTGCACGACCGGTACCGGATGTTCGTGGACGGCGAGTTCACCGACGGCGCCGGCACCCCGCTGACCACGCTCAACCCGGCCACCGGCGAACCGCTCGCCGAGGTCGCCACCGCCGCTCAGTCCGATGTGGACACAGCGGTGCGGGCGGCGCGGCGCGCGTTCGAGCGGACCTGGGGCCCGATGCCGGGCGCCGAACGCGCGAAGTACCTGTTCCGCATCGCCCGGCTCATCCAGGAGCGCGGCCGGGAACTCGCCGTGCTGGAGACGCTGGACAACGGCAAGCCGATCAAGGAGGCCCGCGACTCCGACATCCCCACCGCCGCGGCGCACTTCTTCCACCACGCGGGCTGGGCGGACAAGCTCGGCTACGCCGGGTACGGCCCCGAGCCGCGGCCGCTGGGCGTCGCCGCCGGGGTGATCCCGTGGAACTTCCCGCTGCTGATGCTGGCGTGGAAGATCGCCCCCGCGCTGGCCTGCGGCAACACCGTGGTGCTGAAACCGGCCGAGACCACGCCGCTGTCCGCGCTGGTGTTCGGCGAGCTGTGCCAGGAGGCCGGGTTGCCGCCCGGCGTGGTGAACGTCCTGCCCGGGGCGGGTGACGTGGGCGCCCAGCTGGTCGCGCACCCGGACGTGGACAAGGTCGCGTTCACCGGTTCCACCGCGGTCGGCAAGGAGATCCAGCGGACCCTCGCCGGAACCGGGAAGAAGCTCACCCTGGAGCTCGGCGGCAAGGCCGCGAACATCGTGTTCGACGACGCGCCGCTGGACCAGGCGGTGGAGGGCGTCGTCGGCGGCATCTTCTTCAACCAGGGCCAGGTGTGCTGCGCCGGATCCCGGCTGCTGGTGCAGGAATCGATCGCCGAGGAGCTGCTCGGCAAGCTGCGCTCGCGGGTGGAGCTGCTGCGGGTCGGCGACCCGCTGGACAAGAACACCGACGTCGGCGCGATCAACTCGGCCGAGCAGCTGGCCCGCATCACCGACCTCGTCGCAGCCGGGGAGGCCGAGGGCGCGACCCGGTGGAGCAGCTCCTGCCCGCTGCCGGAGCGCGGTTTCTTCTTCTCCCCCACCGTGTTCGGCGACGTGCAGCAGTCGATGCGCGTGGCGCGGGAGGAGATCTTCGGCCCGGTGCTGTCGGTGCTGACCTTCCGCACCCCGGACGAGGCGATCGCCAAGGCGAACAACACCCCGTACGGCCTGTCCGCGGGCGTGTGGACGGAGAAGGGGTCCCGCGCGCTGTGGGCGGTGCAGCGGCTGCGCGCCGGCGTGGTGTGGGCCAACACGTTCAACCGGTTCGACCCGACCGCGCCGTTCGGCGGCTACCGGGAATCCGGGTTCGGCCGCGAGGGCGGCCGCGCCGGTCTGGAGGCATACCTTGACGTCTGAGCAGCACGAGACCGGCCGGGTCGCGGTGGCCAAGACCTGCAAGCTCTACGTCGGCGGGAAGTTCCCCCGCTCCGAGTCCGGCCGGGTGTACCCGGTGCGCGACGCGGCGGGCGCGCCGCTGGCGAACGTGGCGCACGCCTCCCGCAAGGACCTGCGGGACGCAGTCGCGGCCGCGCGCGGGGCGTTCCCCGGCTGGTCCGGGGCCACCGCCTACAACCGCGGGCAGGTGCTGTTCCGCATCGCCGAGGTGATGGAGGGCCGCCGCGCCCAGTTCGGCGCGGACGTCGCCGCCGCGGAGGGCCGCGGCGCGGACGAGGCCGCGGCGGTGGTGGACGCGGCGATCGACCGGGTGGTGTGGTTCGCGGGCTGGACGGACAAGATCGCGGGCGTGCTCGGTGCGGCGAATCCCGTCGCCGGGCCGTACTTCTCGTTCAGCGTGCCGGAGCCGAGCGGGGTCGTCGGCGTCCTCGCCCCGCAGGATTCCTCGCTGCTGGGTCTGGTCAGCGTGCTCGCGCCGGTGCTGGCGACCGGCTGCACCGCGGTCGTGGTGACCAGCGCCGAGCGCCCGCTGCCCGCGGTGACGCTGGCCGAGGTGCTGGCGACCTCCGACGTGCCGGGCGGGGCGGCGAACCTGCTGACCGGGCGGGCCGCGGAGCTCGGTCCGTGGCTGGCCGCGCACGGCGAGGTGGACGCGCTCGACCTCAGCGGCGCGGACGCGGAACTGCGCCCGGAGCTGGAGCGGGCGGCGGCGGGCACCGTGAAGCGGGTGCTGCGCGCCGGCCGGGGTGCACCGGACTGGACGGCCGCGCCCGGCCTGGAGCGGCTGCGCGCCTTCACCGAGGTCAAGACCACCTGGCACCCGGTGGGCACCTGACCGTCCGCCGCGAAGTGCGGTGCCCGCCGACCCCGCGCCCCGGACGATCGGGGGCCGGAACGATCTCGCGGACCGCGCCCGGGCGCGCGGGCGTCCAGCCCCGCGCACCCGGCCGGTGCTCCGCTCAGGCCGGGGGAACGACCCGGCCGCGCCGGATCGCGACGACCAGCACCCGGACCGCACCCGCGAGCAGCACCGCGCCGAGCGCGATCGCCGCCCAGCCCGGCAGCTCGAACAGCACGGGCCCGTCGCCGAGCAACCGGTCGACCACGTTCGTACCGGCGATGGCGAGCAGGCCGGCGACCACCGCACCGGCCAGGTACCAGCGCCTGCCGCGCAGCGCGGTCCCCGCGCGGAACGCCGCCCCGACGGCCACCACGATCAGCAGCAGCATCCACACCGCTCCGACCAGGTCGGCGAGGACGACCGGCGCGGGCCCGCGGAATCCGTCGACGAAGAACTCCAGCCCGAACAGGGTCAGCGCGGCGGTGCCGAGCGCGCCGCCGAGCACGGCGGGCCGGGACTGCTTGGCGGGGTCGCCGTCGAGCTGCGCGGCGACGCGGGCGGCGTACTCGCGCGGGGTGCCGAAGGCCTCGACCGGATCTTCACCGGATTCGGCGAGGTGCGTCTCGACCTCGGCGAGCACGTCTCCGACGCGAGCGCCGGAGATCTCGTGCATCCGCAGCGCGATCAGCAGCTCGTCCCGGTACTTCTGGGCATCCACCGTCATCATCCCGTCCCCCGTTCGATCACCGAGCTCGCGTTCTTCGCGAACTCCGTCCACTTCGGTCCCTGTTCGGCGAGCACCGCGCGCCCCTGTTCGGTGAGGGCGAAGAACTTGCGGCCGGGGCCGCTCTCCCCCGCCCGCCACTCGGTGCTCAGCAGTCCGTCGGCGGCCAGCCGGTTGAGCAGCGGGTACAGCGTTCCCGCTTTCATGTCCGGCAGTCCAGCCTCGGCGAGTCGTTGCAGCAGCAGGTACCCGTAGCCCTCCCCGTTCTCGGCGAGCAGCGCCAGGACCGCCAGGTCGAGGACGCCGCGCAGCCATTGGGTCTGCCGCGCGTCGGGCTTCTTGTCAGGCACAGCGACAAAGTAACACCAACTAGTAGGCGTTGCAAACTAGTAGGTCGGCAGCGGGCACGTCCGGGAGAGAAGAAGAACCGCCCACCCGGGGCGATCCGGATGGGCGGTGGTTCGACGAGCTGTCCGCACCGGCGGCAACCCCGCGCCCCCGACCGGAGCGCGGAGAACCGGTGGCGTCAGCGGATCTGCCAGTCCAGCCTTCCGTCCTCGGTGACCGTCGGATGGCTGTGCCCGGCGGGCGCCCCCTCGGTCAACGAGCGGTGCACGTCCGAGAGCATCGCCGAGATGCCGCGCCACTCCGGCCGTTGCACCTGACCCGCCTCCTGCTCCCACTCCAGCACGCACCCGCGCATCGGCCCGGGGCGCAGATCGACCACCAGCTCGTCGGCGAACCCGTCCCCGGCGATCGGGATCCACGCCGGGTGGTAGCTCGATCCCGGCGAACCCGCGTAGTAGTCGCACGCGGGCCGTTCCCACTGCGCCGCCCAGGTCTTGCGTTGCCCGCTCCACACCTCCCACGCGCGCTGCGCGCTGTAGGGCGTGTAGAACGGCGGCAGCACGTCGGCGAGGACGTCACCATCGGTCCCACCGCAGGTCGACCACCACTCGCGCAGCTCCTCCGGCAACCGGATCTCGAATTCCGCCTCCAGTTCGGCGAAATCCGGCGGCGGGGAGGGCGGGAGCAGGGCCGCTGCGGTCACCGGTGCGTGCTCACCCAACCAAAGCACGATTCTCGTCCACAGCTCCGTGACATCCATTCGCACCATGATCGACGGGCCCGCGGGAGGCCGGTACCGCCAACCGTGATCACGCACCCGGCTCACCTCGGACGACCTGCCGGCGGGTTCGGTTGCGAGCGCGCTCGACGTGGTCGATACGGTGGGCAGCCCGACCGGACGGCAGGCGTGCGGCGGGGAACCCGTAGGCTTCGCGGACGTCTGTTCGGCGACCGGAGGTAGGAAGATGGCGCAGGACATCGTCCCCATCGAACTGGGGCTGCCGCAAGGCGATGTGGTGACCCTGTGGGCACCGCGCTGGCGGGAGGACGGCGAGGAGTGGGAGGCGTTCCTCGGCCACGAGGAAGACCTCTACGCCTTCCCGGACGCCGCGCGACTGGCCGCGTTCGTGCGCACCGCGCGGGAGCACGACCTCGACGACCATCCGGCCTGGCACGTGGTCCCGGCGCTGTCCGCGGTCGAGCTGAACCCGGACGAGGATCACCAGTTCGACCTGGTGGGCGTGCCGGAGCTGGTCGCCGACACCCCCGACGTGTGGACGATCAACGAGCTGCACGACATCGTGGAGATCGCCCGCTCGCTGGCCGACGTGTGCGAGCTGGACACCGTGCACGAAGTCCTCGACGCCGCCGACGGCTTCAGCCTGCTCGACCAGGGCACCCTGGTGTTCACCGGCAAGGACGGCCAGAAGCGCTGGTCCGAGCTGTGCGCCGTGGTCGCCGAGCGCTGGGACGACCTGCTCGACGCCCTCGACGCCGTGGTGGCCACCCCGGAGGTGCCCGCGGACGCGGTCGCCACCGCCGAGACCGAGCTCGCCGAGGCGCTGGAGCACGACGAGGCCGAACGCGCCGAGGCCGACGACGACTCCGATGTGGACCCGGTGGACGAGGACGCCGAACCCGGCTTCTGGGGCGAGATCGGCATCGACCCGATCCGCATCACCACCGCGCAGGGCGAGTTCTACTCGCTGCGCTGCTACCTGGACGACGACCCGGTGTTCCTCGGCTCGGACGGGCGCATCGACGTGTTCGGCTCGCCGCGCGCCCTGGCCCGCTTCCTCGCCGAGGACGCCGCGCTGGAGGACAACGACCTGGCGCGGGTCGCGACCTGGCCGCAGGTGACGCAGAAGGCCACCGGCGGCGAGCTGGAGGTCGAGGTCGAGGCGGACAACGACTACGTGCTCACCGGGCTGGACGAGGACCTCGCCGCCGGTCCGTCCGAAGTGGACCCGAACCAGCTGGACCTCGCCGAGGAGCTGCTGCTGGACGCGGCGACGTGGGCCGGGGACAAGACCGTGGACGAGGCGCTGCAGCCCTCCGAGCTGCTCGGCTGGCTGGTCTCGTTCGTGCTGCGCCCGAACCCGAACCGGATGCCGCCGAGCCCGCCGTTCGACGACGAGGTCGCGGCCTGGCGCGAACTCGTGGTCCAGTTCGAGGACGAGCGCCTGCGCAAGCACTGACCGAGCACAGCGGAACGGCCCCCCCCCGGGGGGGGGGGGCGGGGCCCCGGTTCCGGGGTTCGCTCAGCCGAAGCGGCCGGAGATGTAGTCCTCGGTGGCCTTCTGGCTGGGGTTGGAGAAGATCC
>NZ_JAIUKC010000149.1:0-5209 GCF_020177435.1 Saccharopolyspora sp. 7B
CTCCCGGATCCCTCCGAGCACCCCGTTCCGGAGTGTCCGCCCCGACCCGCCCGCTCGCGCGGGCTCGGCCGGGACGGCCGGGCGGCAATCCCCCCTCGGATTTCCCCCAGTGCCGCCCGGTGCGGGTCTCAGCTGCTGCCGACCCGCACGCAAGACACTCTCGCAGCGGGCACTAGACACCCGCTAAACGTCGGCTAAACGTCCCCGCGACCAGCGCTCAGCCGTCGTCGAGCGAGGTCAACCGGGCCTTGGCCTGGGCGGCGCGCGGCGAGCCGCCGGTCTCGTAGATCGACAGCGCCGTCTCCCACCGGGTGCGGGCCACCGACCGGTCGCCGCGGGAGACCGCCACGTCGCCGAGGCCCAGGTAGGCCGAGGCCTGGTGCATCGCCGAGCCGCAGCGCTGCGCCACGTCGAGCGCCTCGTGGTGGTAGCCCTCGCCGTCGTCGAGCCTGCCCAGCTCGATGCTGACCTCACCGCAGTTGTTCAGCACCATGGCGAGCGTTTCGAGGTCGTCCGCCTCGCGGTACATCACCTCGGCTTCGAGCAGGTGCTCCAGCGCCTCGGCGAGCCGCCCGTTGGCCTGCTCGACCTGGGCGAGGTTGTTCAGCGCGCCCGCCTCGCGGTACCGGTCGCCGAGCGTGCGGTAAGCGCGCAGCGCGTCCCGGCAGTGCACCTGCGCCTCCGCGAAGCGCTTCATCCGGAACAGCACCGCACCCATGTTGACCTGGGCCATCGCCAGCCAGCCGGGGCTGCCGGTGGCGACGGCGCAGCGGTAGGAGTCCGCGTAGTGCGCGAGCGCCTCGTCGTGCTCGCCGGTGCGCGCGTAGGCGACGCCGAGGCCCGCGGGCATCAGCACCTGCCCGACCGGGTCCGCGGCGAGCCGCGCCGACTCCAGGCCCACCGTGTAGATCTGGATCCAGTCCTCCCACGGGCAGCGCACCACCAGGTAGTTGAACTGGCAGCGCACCAGCCGCCACGCGTACTCGTGCAGGCCGTGGGCGTGCGCGGCGCGCACCGCGGCGACCAGGTTGGGCCACTCCGAGTCGAACCAGGCCAGCGCCTCGGTCCGGTTCCGGATCTCGGGCTGCTCGATGGTCGAGTCGCCGGAGAGGTCGAGGTCGTCCCGCGCGGGCCGCAGGAAGCGCCGGGCGTGGTCGGCGACCACCAGGTAGTAGTGCAGCAGCCGGGTGAAGGCCTTCTCGTCGCGTTCCGCGAGGCCGGCGTGCTCCGGCCGCGCGTCGGGTCCGTCCGGGGCGGTGAGCAGTTCCCGCGCGTAGAGCCGCAGCAGGTCGTGCATGCCGAACCGGTCCGGTTCCGGCTCGGTGACCAGGTGCGCCAGCGCCAACGCCCGCAGCCGCCGGTAGGCGGCGGGCGGATCGGTCTCGCAGACGGCGGCCACCGCGTGCGCGGTGAACGTGTGCCCCGGCACCAGACCGAGCCGCCGGAAGGTGGACGCGTGCACCGGATGCAGGTTCCGGTAGGAGATGTCGAAGGCGCGGCGCACGCTGGTGTCGGCGTCGTCGATGTCCAGCGCGTGCAGCCGGTTGCCCTCGTCGGTGAGCTCCCGGACCAGGCTCGCGACACCGCGGGCGGGGTTGGCGGCGAGCCGCGCCGCGGCGATGCGCAGCGCCAGCGGCAGCCCGCCGCACAGCTCGGCGAGCGCGCGGGTGGCTTCGGGTTCGGCAGCGGAGCCGTCGATACCGCCCGCCCGGTCGAGCAGGGCGACGGCGGATTCGGTGGGCAGCGTCTCCAGCGGCAGCACCCGCGCGCCGCTGCGCACGACGAGCCCGTCGAGCCTGCGCCTGCTGGTGACCAGCACCAGGGAGCGGGAGCTGGAGGGCACCAGCGGCCGCACCTGCTCGGAGTCGCGGGCGTTGTCCAGCAGCACCAGCACCCGCCGGTCGGCGAGCAGCGACCGGTACAGCGCGGCCCGGTCGTCGAGGTCGACGGGGATCGCGTCGGCGGCGACGCCGAGCGTCTTGAGCATGCTGGTCAGCGCCTCACCCGGGGACAGCGGCGCCCGCTCGGAGTCGAAGCCGCGCAGCGAGGCGTAGAGCTGCCCGTCCGGGAAGGCGGTGGCGACGCGGTGGGCCCAGGTGATGGCGACGGCGCTCTTGCCGACGCCCGCGGTGCCGGTGAGCACGGCGAGCATCGTGGTGTCCCCGCGGTCGCGTTCGATCATGCGGTCCAGCACGGCCATCTCGCGTTCGCGGCCGACGAATCCGGCGACGGCGGGCGGCAGCTCGGCGGGCACCGGGCCGACGGGGGCGACCTCCCGGTCGGCCTGCCGCTGGGTGCCGCTGAGCAGGGCTTCGTCGTCGCGCAGCAGCCGCTCGTAGAGGGTGCGCACTTCGGGGCCGGGGTCGATGCCGAGTTCGTGCGAGAGCCGTTCGCGCAGCGCGTGGTAGCGGGCCTGGGCCTCGGCGCGGTTGCCGGAGCGGTAGCCGGCGAGCATCAGCAGGTAGGTGAGGCGTTCCCGCAGCGGGTGCTGGTCGACGAGCGCGGACAGCTCGATGACGAGGCGGTGGTGCCTGCCGAGTTCGAGCTCGGAGGCGATGCGTTCTTCGAGGGCGAGCAACCGCAGCTCGTCGAGGTTGGTCCCGACGCTCTGGTGCAGCCGTTCGGCGGCGATGCCGGAGAGCACCGGTCCGCGCCACAGCTGCAGCGCTTCGGTGAGCAGCTCGGCGCGGGCCGCCGCGTCCTTGCCGTGCGCGTCGTTGATCAGCTTGCGGGCGCGGTGGGCGTCGACGCGTTCGGGGTCGATGCGCAGCAGGTAGCCGGGCGAGCGGGTGAGCACCTCGGGCCGCCCGGGGGCGTCCGGGTCGCCGTGGCCGTGCAGCAGCCGGCGGATCCGCGAGATGTAGCCGTGCACGATGGTCCGGGCGGTGGCGGGCGGTTCGTCGCCCCAGAGGGTGTCGATCAACCGGTCGATGGAGACCAGCTGGTTCGGTTCCATCAGCAGGCAGGCGAAGGCGCCGCGCACGGAGGCGGAGCCGAGCCGCAGCGGCTCGCCGTCCAGCCGCACCTCCAGCGGGCCGAGCACCCGGAAGGTGAACCCGGGCGGGCCGGAGCCGACGACCTGGTCGGAGCCCGTTCCGCCGGGCACGGCGTCCTGCCCCTGCATGCCCCTCGACACCTGCCGTTCGCTGCGTGTTCGATCCTCGCCAGTTTCGGTCACCCGGGCTCGCGGAGTCCACTCTCGGCGAAGCGGACACACGGTAGCGATCTCCGGGCCGGGGGGCGGCCGCACCTGGCCGGGCGTCACCCGATCGGCCCAACACGGTGACGTTCCCGGGCGCCCGCCCGACGACCGCGCGGATCACCCGCCGGTGCGCAAAAGTTGATCATTCATCCAACTCGGGCGCGGCGCGGGGTGCCGCACCGCACGCGGCGAAGATGCTCGCGGTGGGCGGATCGGCGCCGGGCCCGCGGTACCGCCCAGTAGAGTCGGCCCCTGATCGATCATCGTTCGAAGCGCCGCCCGAGAAGGAGCCCGCCGCGTGCCCACCCCGTCCACAGTGGTCGATCGCGCCGTGGGCTGCCTGCTCGGCGGGGCGCTCGGCGACGCGCTCGGCGCGCCCGTCGAGTTCCAGCAGCTCGACGGGATACGAGCCGAGCACGGCGAGCAGGGCATCACCGAGCCGCCCGCGCAGGCGCTGCTCGGCGACGCCACCCAGATGACGCTGTTCACCGGCGAGGGCTACCTCAGCGCGTGGACCCAGGGCAACAACGGCGGCCAGTGGCGTCCGGTGGAGACCGTCACCGCCGCCTACCGGCGGTGGCTGGTCACCCAGCAGGAGTCGAAGCCGCCACCCGGTGCGACCGGCCTGCTCGCCGAGGGCGAGCTGTACGCCAGCCGCGCCCCCGGACTCACCAGCCTGCGCGCCCTCGGCGAACCGGAGCTCGGCAGCCCCGACCGGCCGCGCAACAGTTCCAAGGGCTGCGGCGGCGTGGACCGCAGCTCCCCGATCGGCTTCGCCCCCAGCGCCACCATCGCCTACGGCCTCGGCTGCCGGCTCGCCGCGCTCACCCACGGCGGCGCGGGCGGCTGGGCGTCCGCGGGCACGCTGGCTCTGATCGTGCACCTGGTCGCCGTGCAGGGCAGGCGGCTGCCCGAAGCGGTGGACCAGGCCACCGGCCGCGTGCTGCGCGACGACGGCGAGACCGCCGGGCTGCTCGCGGAGGCCGCGACCCTGGCCCGGACGGGCGCCTCCGTCGCGCACGTGGAACGGCTCGGCCAGGGCTGGATCGGGCCGGAGGCGCTGGCCATCGGCGTGTACTGCGCGCTGGCGCTGCCCCGGCCGGAGCAGTTCCCGGCGGCGCTGCGCCTCGCGGCGAACCACTCCGGGCACAGCGACAGCACCGCGGCGATCACCGGAGCGCTGCTCGGGGCCCGGCACGGCACGGCGGCGCTGCCGCGGCCGTGGCTGTCCCGGCTGGAGCTGGCGGACGTGGTGGAGCGGATCGGCCACGACCTCGGCGCGTCCTGCGCGGGCGAGAAGTTCAACGAGCGCCGCTACCTGGGCCTGGACCCCCAGCTGGCCGCGCCCTGATCAGCGCTTGCGGGCGACGCCGGCGAGCATCCGGGACCGCTCCGGGTCGCCGGTGAACTCCTCGTGGCCGTCCGGGCGCCAGCTCGGCGCGTACACCAGTCCCGGCTCCAGCATCTCGAAGTCGCCGAAGAAGTCCTGGATCTCCGCGCTGGAGCGCAGCTGACCGGGATGGGTGGAGTGCTCGTAGGCCTCCACCAGCCGCTCGTTCGCCACCTGCTCCTGCTCGGTCGCGTCCGAGGTCGTCCAGTGCGACACGGCCAGCAGCGAGCCGGCGGGCAGCCGTTCCCGCAGCGCGGCGACCGACTCGTGCGGGTGTTCGGAGTCCTTCGAGAAGTGCAGCATCGAGACCATCAGCAGGCAGGTCGGCTCGTCGAGGTCGAACACCCCGGTGCGGGCCAGCAGCGGCCACAGCCCGTCCGGGTCGGCGATCGGGTCGGCGCGCAGCGCGTGGTGCCGCCGCGGGTCGCCCTCCCGGTCGAGGATGAGCCCGCCCAGGGACTGCACGACCGGGTCGTTGTCCACGTAGACGACCCGGGCCCGGTCCTCGTCGGCGCCGGGGGGGGGGGGGGGCGGGGGGGGGGGGGGGGGGGGGCCCCCTCTCCGCGGGGGGGGGGGCGGGGCGGGCGGCGGGGGGGGGGCCCCGCCCCCCCCGGCGG
>NZ_JAIUKC010000150.1:0-22585 GCF_020177435.1 Saccharopolyspora sp. 7B
CCCCGGGGGTGGAGGCCCCCGCCCCGGCACTCCACGCCGGGGTCGTTGCCCACGTCCACGACCCGGGCCCGGCCCTCGTCGGCGCCGGGGGCCGAGCTCCAGTGGAGCTCGGCGACCTCGTGCACGTTGCCCACGGTGGGCAGCCCGGAACCGATGTCGAGGAACTGCCGGAACCCGGCGTCGAGCGCGTGGCGCACCACCCGGTTCAGGAAGCGGCGGTTCTCGCGGGTGTAGGACTTGATGTCCGGGATGATGTCCACGACCCGCTGCCCGAAGGCGCGGTCGATCTCCCAGTTGTGCGCCCCGCCGAGGAACCAGTCGTAGACCCGCGCGGCGCTGGGCGTGGTGACGCTGTCCCGCATCTCCACGGGCACCGCTGCGATCGGGTGACGCAGTGTACTCATCCGCTCTCCTGGACCGCCCCGTTCACGGGTGACGTCGTCAACCGGCTCCACCTTTGCCCATTGGGATCAAGATTCCAACCCTTCTGGGGACTCAAGTGTGACGCCTGCTACGAGCGTGCCGGTCGCCCGGGTGGCTCGCACGCCGGACCGGTGCGCACGGGGCGCACCGGTCCGGGGAACCGCGGTCAGCGGGTGACGGGCGCGGTGTCCCGCGCCGCGACGAACCCCGGCCGCGGCCGCTCGGCCGCGAACGGCGCCACCGGTGCGTTGTGCACGCTGTTGAACACGATGAAGATGTTCGACCGCGGGAACGGCGTGATGTTGTTCCCGGACCCGTGCATCGTGTTCGAGTCGAACCACAGCGCCGAGCCCGCCGGACCGGTGAACTGCTCGATGCCGTGCTCGTAGCCGAGCCGGGTGATGTCGTCCTCGCCCGGCACCCCCACCTTCTGCTCCTTCAGCGAGGACTTGTAGTTGTCCCCCGGCGTGCGCCCCGCGCAGGACACGTAGGTGCGCTGCGCGCCGGGCATGACCATCAGCCCGCCGTTGAACGGGTAGTTGTCGGTCAGCGCCACCGACATGCTCACCGCGCGCGGCGCCGGAAGGCCGTCCTCGGCGTGCCAGGTTTCGAAATCGGAATGCCAGTAGAAACCGCTTCCCTTGAACCCGGGCATGTAGTTGATCCGGCTCTGGTGCACGTACACGTCGGATCCCAGGATCTGCCGCGCGCGGTCGAGAACCCGCGGATCCCGCACCAATCCCGCGATCAGTTCGCTGGTGCGGTGCACCTCGAACAGGGAACGCACCTGGCCGGAATCCTTCTCCACGACGGTGCGCTCGTCCGCGCGCACCTCCGGGTCCCTGGTGAGCCGGTCCAGCTCCTGCCAGTACTCCTGCACCTCGGCAGGGGACAGCAGGTCGGGCACCGTGTGGAACCCCTTCGCGTCGTGCGCGGCGAGGTCCTCGGCCGAGGCCGGGCCGCTGCGGACCCCGGGCCACACCACGGGGTCGGTGCGTTCGATGAACGCGGACTCGGTGCCTCGCCGAGTCGGGTAACGGTCCTGAGTCGTCACGTCCGCGACGGTCATCAGTTGCGCCTCCTTCGCGAATTACCGCCGGAGCGGCCGATTCCGCGCAGGAATCGGCCGCCATTTCTCGGTTCCTCGTTCGGTGGCAATTCCCCGGCTTCCCGGGGACGCGTCGCGCACCGCGGCAGGCAACCAGACGCTCCTCGGCTACCCGAGTCCCGCGGTCATTACGCATCCGGAATGCGGGCGAAGAAAAACCGCCCACGACCGCGGAGGCGGCTCGTGGGCGGTTCGAGGCGGGGAACCCGTCGGCGGATCAGTCCTCCACGATCAGCGGGTACACGCCGTTCTCGTCGTGGACCTCGCGACCGGTCACCGGCGGGTTGAACACGCAGACCGTGCGGATGTCGGTCTTCGGGCGGACCTGGTGCTTGTCGTGCTCGTTGAGCATGTACAGCGTGCCCGGCTTGAGCTGGAAGACCTCACCGGTCGACTTGTTCTCCAGCTCGCCCTCGCCCTCGTACACGAAGACGGCTTCGATGTGGTTGGCGTACCAGAAGTCGTTCACGGTTCCGGCGTAGAGGGTCGTCTCGTGCACCGAGAAACCGACCTTCTCCCGCGCCAGCACGATGCGCTTGCTGCGCCAGTTCTCGGTCTGGATGTCGTCGTCGGTGTTCTCGACCTCGTCGAGCCTGCGAACGAACACAATGCCCTCCTTCGGGGTGCCGGGGATACCGGTGGTGCCGAACGAGACGGCCGGCCCGGGATTGGGGCGGGCCGGCCGTCGCGTACGTCTTTGTCAGGCAAGCACAGCTTGCACGGAATCGACGATGATCTGAAGACCCTGCTCCAGCTCTTCATCCGACACGGTCAGCGGCGGCATGATCTTGATCACCTCGCTCTGCGGGCCGGAGGTCTCCAGGATCAACTTCCGGTCGAAGGCCGCCTTCGAGATCTTGCCCGCGATCTCCGGGTCCTCGAAGCCGAGGCCGCGCGCCAGGCCGCGGCCCTTCGCCACGCCGCCCTCGTACTTGTCGGCGATCTCGCCGATGACCTGGCCGACGCGCTCGCCCTTGGCGATGGTGCCGCGCTGGAGCTCGTCGTCGCTCCAGTACAGCTTCAGCGCCTCGGACGCCGTCACGAACGCGGGGTTGTTGCCGCGGAACGTGCCGTTGTGCTCGCCGGGCTCCCACACGTCGTGCTCGGACTTGATCAGCGTCAGCGCCAGCGGCAGGCCGTAGCCGCCGATGGACTTGGACAGGCAGACGATGTCCGGGGTGATGCCGGCCTCTTCGAAGCTGAAGAACGGACCGGTGCGCCCGCAGCCCATCTGCACGTCGTCGACGATGAGCAGCATGCCGTGCTTGTCGCACAGCTCGCGCAGGCCGCGCAGCCACTCCGGGCGGGACGAGTTGATGCCGCCCTCGCCCTGCAACGTCTCCACGATCACCGCGGCGGGCTCGTTGAGGCCGGAACCGCTGTCCTCCAGCAACCGCTCGAAGTACAGGAAGTCCGGGTACTGCCCGTCGAAGTAGTTGTCGTAGGGCATCGGCGTGGAGTGCACCAGCGGGATGCCCGCGCCGCCGCGCTTCATCGAGTTGCCGGTGACCGACAGCGAACCCAGCGTCATGCCGTGGAACGCGTTGGTGAAGCTGATGATCGACTCGCGGCCGGTGATCTTCCGGACCAGCTTCAGCGCGGACTCCACCGAGTTCGTGCCCGTCGGCCCGGGGAACTGGACCTTGTAGTCCAGCCCGCGCGGTTTCAGCAGCTTCTCGTCGATGGTCTCCAGGAACTCGCGCTTGGCGGCGGTGGCCTGGTCCAGGCCGTGCGTGACGCCGTCCCGCTCGATGTACTCGATCAGCTTGCGCTTGAGCAGGGGGTTGTTGTGCCCGTAGTTCAGCGCACCGGCGCCGGCGAAGAAGTCCAGGTAGGGCGTGCCGTCCTCGCCGTAGAGCCAGCTGCCGCCCGCCTTGTCGAACGTCGTCGGCCAGGTGCGGCTGTAACTGCGGACCTCGGATTCGAGGCTTGCGAAGATGTCGTTCACGATCCTCCGTTCGCGGCGGCCGGAGCGGCCACCGGCTGCAAGTCGGTCATGGTCCCCACCCGGAGACCTGCCGTCGGAACTCGTTCGTCCCTGCGGCGCGGCGCGGTCCGCGCCCGCGCGCCCCGCGTCCCCGGCTCCCACCGGGTCGGCGCGGCGCGCTCGCGGTCAGTCCGCCGGACGCGGTGCCGCGACGGCTTCGCCCGTCACGGCACCGGGGGCCGCGAACGGGCCGATCCGGTAGAGGTCCTCGCCCAGGTGCGCGTCCGGGAACAGGTCGGCGCCGAACAGCTCGCTGCGGGCCAGCTCGGTACCGCGGTCCCTGGCCAGCGCGGAGAAGAGCTTGATCGAGGCGGTGTTGTCCGCGGTGATCGTCGTTTCCAGGTAGCGCACGCCTTCCGGCACCAGCCGGTCGACCAGGTGGCCGAGCAGCTGCCCCGCCACTCCGCGACCGCGCTGCGACGCGTCCACCGCCACCTGCCACACCATCAGCACGTCCGGTGCGTCCGGACGCCGGTAGCCGGTGACGAAGCCGACCACTTCGCCGCCGTCGCGCGCCACCGCGGTGGTGTGCGCGAAGTCCCGGCACCACAACAGGTACGCGTAGGACGAGTTCACATCGAGCACTCGCGAATCACGCGTGATCCGGTGGAGTGCGGGACCGTCCGCGACGACCGGAATGCCGATCTCGACCGGAGCGGAAGAACCGCTCCCCGCATTCCGTCCGCCATTCGGTCCGTCGCCGTTATGGCTGGGTTTGTCGCCGGTCATGCTTTGCCAACTTAACAGAACATCCGTAACGCGTCAGGTACTCAGCCGTTTCCTGACCGCACTACCAGGCGATACTCGATTTTCCACGTGATGAGCACGACAGGATTGTTGCGCCTCGCGTCAGCGCAGTGATAACGATCTATCACGCATACTGATCGAAAATGCGGACAGCGGACGTGACCTGCGTAAACGTCCGCCGGGACGGCACGTCCGGGCTCAGTGCGATTGCCCGCGGAGAATTTTCGCGGAGTTCACCGGAATTGCGATCTTCATCCCGGGCGGCCGGGACCGCGGGTGAGACCGCCCGCACCGCGCGCCACCGGAAACGCACGCGTCCGGGGCCGCCGTGGCGACCCCGCCCGCGATGCTGCCGGGTCTTGCTGGTGTCGCGGCGATCAGACGCCGGCGACCTCCTTGATCCAGTCCCGGTACTCGGTGATGTTGTTGTACGCGGTCGAGGTCGCGCGGTC
Source organism: Saccharopolyspora sp. 7B (assembly GCF_020177435.1). Lineage (NCBI taxonomy): Bacteria > Bacillati > Actinomycetota > Actinomycetes > Pseudonocardiales > Pseudonocardiaceae > Saccharopolyspora > Saccharopolyspora sp. 7B. Next base: position 4,718 of record NZ_JAIUKC010000150.1, read on the forward strand.
GCTGGTGGAGGCCACGCCGACCTGCTTGCCGTTGGAGAACATCGGGCCGCCCGAGTCGCCACCGGCGGTGATGCCGTTGATGCGGTCCGCGCAGACCGCGGTGCCGCCGCGGTAGTCGGTGCAGGCGATGTCGGTGACCTTGACGTCGGCCACCTTCAGGTTGTCCGCCTGGCACTGGGCCTCGGGCTGGTCGGTGCAGGTGGCACCCCAGCCGTAGACCTGGACGGTGTCGCCGTTGTTCACGTCGCCGGTGGTGCCCAGCGGGGCGAACTCGACGTCCATCGGGCGGTCCACGTTGACCAGCGCGAGGTCGACGCTGTCGTGGATGTGCACGCCGCCGGCCTTGGCCTTGAACTCCTCGCCCTCGTGCTGGTTGAGGCTGCCCACGTGGAAGCTGACGGCGTCGCCGGCGCCTTCCACGCAGTGCTGGGCGGTGAGCACCCACTCCGGCGCGATGGCGGTGGCGGAACACGCCTCCTGACCGTCGTTGAACTGCCGAACCGCCCAGGGAGCGTCGGTGGCCTCTTCGCCGTCGATGATCATCGGCTGCATGTCGTTGGGGGCCGCCGCGGGGGCGGCCTGGGCGGGGACGGCGGAGGCGGCGGCGGCCAGGGTCACGCCGGCGACGCCGGTCAGCACTCGTGCCAGGGACACACTGATCTCCTCTGGGTAGCAGCGGCAACGCTGTGGGGACGGACAAGTCCCCCCATGACCTCACCCGTACGTGTAATGGGTCAACCAATTGGTCACTATTCGCCACCACATTCGCCGGTTGGGACCTGATCGAGATGCGCCGTTCGAACGACTCGCCCAACATTCGAGTGCCCACTATGGGCCTCGGTCGCACCAGGACGTCAAGGGTCGTGCGACCGCAGTCCGCGGAACGGGGGCCGCTGATGGAGATCACGTCGTACGCGCCGGGCACGCCCTGCTGGGTCGACCTCCACACCGCCGACCCCGGCACCACCGCGGAGTTCTACGCCGAACTGCTCGGCTGGACGGTGCAGGACACCGGGCCCGAGAGCGGCGGCTACCGGATCGCCCTGCGCGCGGGCGGGGCCGTCGCCGGCATCGGCCCGCAGTACGAACCGGCCCGCGGCCCGACGTTCTGGACCACCCACCTGTCCACCGACGACGTGGACGCCACCGCAGCGGCCTTCCAGCGGGCGGGCGGCCAGGTGCACGTCGCGCCGGTGGACGTGTTCGACGCGGGCCGGTTCGCCGTCGGCTCCGATCCCACCGGCGCCGCCGTCGCGCTGTGGCAGCCCCGCCGCCGGATCGGCTCCGCGCGGGTGAACGAGCCCGGTGCACCCTGCTGGCACGAGCTCGCCACCCGCGACCCGGAGCGCGCCGCCGAGTTCTACCGGGAGCTGTTCGGCTGGGAGGTCGTCCCGCAGCAGGTCGCGGGTACCGACTACCGGCTGCTGCGGCTCGGCGGCCGTGAGATCGGCGGCATGGTCCGGATCGGCGACGACTGGCCCGCCGAGGTGCCGCCGCACTGGCTCGCGTACTTCGCGGTCCCCGACGCCGACGTCGCCGTGCAGCAGGTGACCGCGCTCGGCGGCACCGTCCTCACCGGTCCGCTCGACATCGAACCCGGCCGGTTCGCCGTCGTCCACGACCCGGCCGGCGGCGTCTTCGGCATCATCGCCCTCCGCCCCGAGGCCTGAGCCGCCCGCTCACCCACCCGCCCCGGGGCCCTCCGGGGCGCGCTCGCGCAGCCACGCCGCGGCCCGGCGCAGCCACCGCTGCGCCTGTCGAATGCGGGTGATCCCGCGCTCTGATCCGCTGCCGAGGCTTCCGGCGGCGACCCGGCGCGGCGGTCCGCGGCGCGTGGCGGAACCCGGACCAGGTGCTGGTCATCCCGCTCCCCTAGCGGCACCGATCCGTCGCCCGGTCGGGTAGTACAGATCCGGGCCGCGATCACCGATCATCAAAGGGCGAATCCATCGGGTCGTGCCCGGTCGCACCGGTCGGCCCCGCCGAACCCGATGCCGCGGGCGCCCCGTCCGGAGTCGCCGGGGACGGCGCACCCGCGATGCCCCCGCGCCGGACGCCGCTCCTCGACCGCGCCGCACGGAGCCGCTGAGGGGACTCGAACCCCTGACCGTCCGCTTACAAGGCGGGTGCTCTACCAACTGAGCTACAGCGGCGGGGGCGGCCGCGCCGTGCGCGCACATCGTAATCGGCCGTGGTCGTCGGCGGAGAAGCGGCCGGACCGGCGGCCCCTCGCCCGCGGGCGCGCGGGTCGGGTGTCAGGCTCGTGATGGAGGACACGAACCGGAGGTGCAACGGCCGCGGCGTGCGGGCCGATGGCCGAGGGGACGATCAACGCGGTCACCCAGAGGTGACGAGCAGGAAGGTAGGTCTGCGGTGGGAATCACGCAGCGCGCCCGTGGTGTGCTGCGGCGGCGCGACCCGGCCGAGCCGGTGGGGACACGCAACGCCGTTTACGGGCCGGCACTGCCCGAGGAATCAACGGTCCACCTGGTGATGGACCTGGGGCTGCGCATCGGCGAGGTCCAGATGGCCAGCGGTGCGGGCGCTTCCGACGTCACCGCGACGATCATCGGTGTGGTCAGCGCCTACGGCCTGCCGCACTGCGAGGTCGACGTGATCTACACGTCGATCACCGTCTCCTGCTACCGGGGCACCGAGGAGGTGCCCATCACCTCGCTGCGCGTGGTGCGCAACCGGTCCATCGACTACACGCGGCTCGCCGACGTGGAGGACCTGGTCCGCAAGATCACCGCCGGTGAGCTGTCCGCGTCGGACGCCTACTCGGAACTGGACAAGATCACCTCGGCGCCGCACCCCTTCCCGCGCTGGGTGGCGACCCTCGCGTGGGCGGGCATGGCGGCCTCGCTGTCGGTGCTGCTCGGCGGCGGCGACCCGCTGCTGGCCGTGGTGGCGGCGGTGGCGACGGCGCTGGTGGACCGGATCGGGCGGTTCCTGAACAAGCGGGCGCTGCCGTTCTTCTTCCAGCAGGCGGTCGGCGGGGTGATCGCGACGAGCATCGCGCTGGCCTGTTCGATGCTGCGGATCCTCCCGACGCCCGCGCTGGCGGTCGCGGCGAGCATCATCGTGCTGCTGTCCGGGATGACGGTGGTCGGCTCGATGCAGGACGCGATCACCGGGTACAACGTGACCGCCGCAGGCCGGATCGCGGAGCTCGCGCTGATGTCGGCCGGGCTGATCGCCGGTGTGGTGCTCTCGCTCTACGTCGGGGTGCAGGTCTTCGACCAGCTCGGCGGGGACACCGCGGAACTGCTGCAGAAGGTGGGCACCGCGCGGATCGAGTCGACGACGGCGCTGGACCTCCCGGTGCAGGCGCTCGCGGGTGCCTCCACCTCGGCCTGCTTCGCGCTGGCCAGCTACGCCCCGCCCCGGCCGCTGGTCATCGCCGGGCTCGGCGGGGCGGTCGCCGCGGGCGTGTCGGGCACGCTGACGAACGTGGTGGGGTTGAACGCGGTGCTCGCGGGCGCCGTCGCCACGACCGTCGTCGGCGTCGCGGGCGGCGTGGTGACCCGGCGGCTGCGGATCCCGGCGCTGGTGATCGCGGTGTCCGGCGTGGCGCCGTTGCTGCCCGGGCTGGCGACCTACCGCGGCCTGTACGAGATCGCGGTGGTCCGGGACCCGGCGGGCATGTCGACGCTGATGCTGGCGGCCGCGACCGGGCTGGCGCTGGGCGCCGGGGTGGTGCTGGGCGAGTACCTGGCGCAGCCGGTGCGCACCCGGCTCGGCAGGCTGGAGCGCAGGCTCTCGGGCCCGCGCCTGTCCGGGCCGCTGCGGCCCACCCGGCGCCGCCGGAGTGAGCAAGACCTCGGGGGCGTTGGCCCACACGAACGACGCGGGCGGTGGACTGATTGGCTAGCCTCGCCTGCGGGTAGTGAGTGATCCGGGACGGTCCGCGACAGCGGCCCAGCCGCTGGAGAGCACGATGCCGCCGGCGCAGCCCATCCCGTCCGAGACAGCAGCGGTCTCCCGAGGAGGCAACACCGGTGAGTAGGGCCAGCACGCCCGCCCGTGCGGATTTCGTCGTCGTCGCCAACAGGCTTCCCGTCGATCTGGAGAAGCTCCCGGACGGCACCGAGCGCTGGAAGCACAGCCCCGGCGGCCTGGTGACCGCGCTGGAGCCGTTCCTGCGCGCCCGCCGCGGCGCCTGGGTCGGCTGGCCGGGGGTCGCCGACGTCGACGTCGAACCGTTCACCGACGAGGACATGCACCTGCACCCGGTGCGGCTGTCCTCCGACGAGTTCCAGGACTACTACGAGGGCTTCTCGAACGCGACGCTGTGGCCGCTGTACCACGACGTGGTGGTCCCGCCGGTGTTCGACCGCTCCTGGTGGGACGCGTTCCGGCGGGTGAACCGCCGGTTCGCCGAGGCCGCGGCCGAGGTCAGCGCGGAGGGCGCGACCGTGTGGGTGCAGGACTACCAGCTGCAGCTGGTGCCCGCGATGCTGCGGGAGCTGCGGCCGGACCTGCGCATCGGCTTCTTCCTGCACATCCCGTTCCCGCCGGTGGAGCTGTTCATGCAGCTGCCGTGGCGCACCGAGATCGTGCGCGGGCTGCTCGGCGCGGACCTCGTCGGCTTCCACCGCCCGGGCGGCGCGCAGAACTTCCTGTGGCTGGCGCGGCGGCTCGCCGGGTTCGAGCCGAGCCGCGGCCAGGTCGGCGTGCGGTCCCGGCCGGGCGTGGTGCAGGTCGGGGACCGCGCGGTGCGGGTCGGTGCGTTCCCCATCTCGATCGCCTCCTCGGAGCTGGACCAGATGGCGCGCAGCAAGGAGATCCAGCAGCGCGCCAAGGAGATCCGCGCCGAGCTGGGCAATCCGCGCCGCATCATGCTCGGCGTCGACCGGCTGGACTACACCAAGGGCATCGACGTGCGGCTGCACGCGATGCACGAGCTGCTCGCCGACGGCCAGATCCGCGCCGAGGACGTGGCGATGATCCAGATCGCCACGCCCAGCCGGGAGCGCGTCGAGCACTACAAGCAGATGCGCGAGGGCATCGAGCGCGAAGTCGGCCGGATCAACGGCGAGTTCGGCCGCGTGGGTCACCCGGCAGTGCACTATTTGCACACGTCGGTGGACAAGAAGGACCTGGTGGCGTTCTACTGCGCGGCCGACGTCATGGTGGTCACGCCGGTCCGCGACGGCATGAACCTGGTGTGCAAGGAGTACGTCGCCTGCAGGCACGACCTGGGCGGCACGCTCGTGCTCAGCGAGTTCGCCGGAGCGGCCGCGGAACTCACCAGCGCTTTCCTCGTCAACCCGCACAACTTGGACGGTGTGAAGGAGGCGTTGCTGTCCGCCCTCGACATCGAGCAGGCCGACGGCCGCCGTAGGATGCGAGCATTGCGTAGGCAGGTGCTCACGCACGACGTCGACCGCTGGGCCCGTTCGTTCCTCGAAGCGCTCGGGACCCCCTGAAAGACCCGCTCGACGTCCGGAGCCGCCGCGCGAGGTAACTGATCGACCACCGGCGGACGTGCGGCGGGAACCGGCAGCGGACCCGACCGGCACGTCCGGCACCGAATCGATCATGCAGACCCATCCGACCGCCCAGAGGAGTATGGCGTTGACCGCCGAAGCTCTCCCCGCCGAGCTGCGCCGCACGATCGTCCAGCTCGCGCGCACCCCTCGACTGCTGGTCGCCTGCGACTACGACGGCACTCTCGCCCCGATCGTGGCCGACCCGAACGCGGCCAAGCCGCTCCCCGAATCGGTGCACGCCCTGCGTTCGCTGGCGTCCCTGCCGGCCACGACCACCGCGGTGATCTCCGGCCGGGCGCTGCGCGACCTGGCCACCCTGTCCCGCCTCCCCTCCGAGGTCCACCTCGTCGGCAGCCACGGCTCCGAGTTCGACGTGGGCTTCGTGCACGAGCTCGAACCGCAGGCCACCGAACTGCGCACCCGGCTGCAGCGCGGCCTGCAGGAGATCGTCGCCGGCCAGCAGGGCGTCACCCTGGAGGCGAAGCCGGCCAGCGTCGCGGTGCACGTGCGCCGCGCCGAGGACGACGTCGCCGAGCGCGTGCTCGACCAGGTCCGCTCCGGCCCGGCCACCTGGGACGGCGTCCAGGTCACCGAGGGCAAGGCCGTGATCGAGCTGGCCGTGGTGCAGACCGACAAGGGCAACGCCCTCGACGCGCTGCGCCACCAGGTCGCCGCCACCGCCGCGATCTTCCTCGGCGACGACGTCACCGACGAGAAGGCGTTCGCCCGGCTGCACGGACCCGACCTCGGGCTCAAGGTCGGCGAGGGCGACACGCTCGCCGAGTTCCGCGTCGCCGACACCACCCAGGTCGCGACCGCGCTCGCGTTCCTGATGGAGGAGCGGCGCACCTGGCTCTACGGCGAGCAGGCCCCGCCGATCGAGCGGCTGACCATGCTGTCCAACGAGCGCACCGTCGCCCTGCTCACCCCGGACGCGCGACTGACCTGGATGTGCCACCCGGGCCCCGACTCGGCGGCCGTGTTCGCCGACCTGCTCGGCGGCCCCGGCGCCGGCCACTTCTCCGTCCGCCCGCACGGCGGCAACGGCGCGCCGCGCAGCCCGCTGCCGCTGGGCCAGCGCTACGTGCCGGGCACCATGACGGTCGAGACCCGCTGGTCGCGGCTGCTGGTCACCGATTACCTGGAGCACGGGGTCGACGCGCACCGCACCGACCTCATCCGGGTGATCACCGGCGAGACGACGGCGAGCATCGAGTTCGCGCCCCGCCCCGAGTTCGGCCAGGTCCCGGTGCGGCTCGTCCCCGAAGCCGGCGGGCTGCGGGTGATGGGCACCTCGGAGCCGATGGTGCTGCACTCCCCCGGCGTCCAGTGGGAGATCACCTCCGACGGGATGCACGAGTCGGCGCGGGCCGTGGTGGCCGCCTCCGAAGAGACCCCGATCGTGCTGGAGCTGCGCTGCGGCACCGAGGACCTGGCGCCGTCCGAGCGCACCGAGCGGCAGCGCCGCGCCGCCGCCGACGTGTACTGGTCGGAGTGGCTGGAGACGCTGACGCTGCCCGCCGTGGAGACCGACCTGGTGGGCCGGTCCGCGCTGACGCTGCGCGGCCTGTGCAACACCGACACCGGCGGGATCATGGCGGCGGCGACGACCTCGCTGCCGGAGGAGATCGGCGGCGTCCGCAACTGGGACTACCGCTACTGCTGGCTGCGGGACGGCTCGATGACCGCGCAGGCCCTGGTCACGCTGGGCTCCACCGCCGAGGCGGAGGGCTTCCTCGACTGGCTGCACCGCGTGCTGGAGACGCTGCCCGGGCCGGAGCGGCTGCACCCGCTCTACAGCCTGCAGGGCACCAGCCTCGGGCCGGAAGCCGTGATCGACAGCCTGCCCGGCTACGCCGGTTCGCGGCCGGTGCGCGTCGGCAACCTCGCCGACCAGCAGGTCCAGCTGGACGTGTTCGGCCCGGTCGTGGAGCTCGTCTGGCACCTCGCCGAGGTGACCGGTGAGGTCCGGGACCGCGACTGGCAGCTGGTGAAGGCGATGGCCGAGGCCGTCTCGCACCGCTGGTTCGAACCGGACCACGGCATCTGGGAGGAGCGCGACCAGCCGCGCCACCACGTGTACTCGAAGGTCATGTGCTGGGTGACGCTGGACCGCGCGCTGAAGATCGCCGAGCGGTACGGCCGCGAGGTGGAACCCACCTGGGGCCCGCTGCGCGACCAGATCTCGCAGGACGTCATCAAGAACGGCTGGCAGCCGGACGTGCAGGCGTTCACCACCGCTTACGAGGGCTCCGACCTGGACGCGGCCTCGCTGCACGTGGGCCTGTCCGGGCTGATCGACCCGTCGGACGAGCGGTTCCGCGCGACGGTGAACGCGATCGAGTCCGAGCTGCGCAGCGGTTCCACTGTGTACCGCTACCGCCGGGACGACGGGCTGCCGGGCGACGAGGGCGGCTTCCACCTGTGCGCGGCCTGGCTGATCGAGGCGTACCTGCTGATCGGCCGCCGCACCGAGGCCGAGGAGCTGTTCCAGCAGATCGTGGACACCGCCGGGCCGACCGGGCTGCTCGCCGAGGAGTACGACCCGATCGCGGAGCGCTCGCTGGGCAACCACCCGCAGGCGTACTCCCACCTGGGTCTGATCCGCTGCGCGCAGCTGCTGTCCCGCTGACACCGCGCCGGCCGCACGACCGCGCCGAACGGGCCGTTCACCCCACCGGGTGGGCGGCCCGTTCCGCGTTCCGCGGGGCCGCGCGCTGTGGAGTTCGATCACGATTCTCGGCGAAACCGCCGTTCGGGTCGAACTCGGCCGTTACGCTCCGCCGCAAGAGGCCGCACTCGCGCGGTGACGCGCGGACATCTGGGGGACCCACGTGACCGGACTGACGATCGCGATCGTGCTCATCGGCGTCGCCGTCGCGGTGTCGAGCATGGTGCTGCTGTACCGCCGCACCCGGCCCGCGCCGCAGGCGGCGACCGGACCGACCGACCCGTTCCACACCGGCGACGAGGACTCGCTGCGCGGCGATCCGCGGCGGCTCAAGGCCGGCGACATCGTGGAGGTCCGGGGGCTGAGCTACACGGTGCGCGGCTCGCTGCGGCTCACCGAAGGCGGCTGGGGCTGGGCCGAGCACCTGCTCGACGACGCGAAGGGCACCCAGGTGTGGCTCGGCGTCGAAGAGGACCCCGACCTGGAGCTGACGCTGTGGACGCCGGTCGACGAGGCCGGTGAACCCGGCGGGAAGCACGTCGAGTTCGGCGGCCGCCGGTACGCGCGCGAGGAATCCGGCTCGGCGACGTTCCGCAGCGAGGCCACCACCGGCCTCGACGCGCAGGGCACCGTCCGCTACCAGGACTACGCGGCCGAGGACGGCGCGCTGCTGGGCTTCGAGTCCTACGGCGACTCCGGCTGGGAGGCCAGCACCGGCGAACGGCTCGGCCGGTACGACGTGCGCATCTACCCGACCGCGGACTGAGGCGCTCGGCCGTGGGACGAGGGATCTGGATCGCGCTGGCGTGCGTCGGCGTCGTCGTGGCGCTGATCGTCGCGGTCCTCGCGGTGTTCAGCGGCGGCTCCGGGCCGCGCGGCTACGTGCCCGCGCACTACCAGCGCGCCCCCGCGCTGGACATCGGCGGCTCGCGCGACGACGAGGCCTACACCAGCACGAAACCGGTGCCGGTGGTGGCGCGGGAGATCACCTCCCGGCGCAGGCCGCAGTCGCAGCACACCGACGCCAGCGGGGTCTACCTGCGCTACTCCGACGACGCGGTGGTCATCCAGCCGCGCGGCACCGGATCGGTGATCCACCTGATGGACGCCGACCGCGCCTACCGGCACTACCACTCGCACCTCGGCGGGGTGTGGGGCTGGGGCGGCCACCGCGGTGAGACGTTCCGCGGTGGCGGGCCGGGCTCCGGCAAGTAGGCGCTCCGCGGGCCGCGGGCGGCCTCCGGCGCGGCGTGCGCGACCTCCGACGAACGGCTCCCGACGAACGAGAAGGATGGAACGACCTTGCTCCAGGAACTGCTCTCCGGCCTGCTCGCGGCGGTCGCCTACGGCGTGATCGGCACGCTGATGATGGCGCTGGGCTACCTGCTGGTGGACCTCGCCACGCCCGGCAGGCTGCGCGACCTGATCTGGGTGCGGCGCAACCCGAACGCGGCGCTGCTGCTGGTGTCCGGGCTGGTCGGCGTCGGCATCATCCTCACCACCGCCATCGCGGCCAGCGCCGACGACCTGCTGCTCGGGCTGGTGGGCACCGTCGTGTACGGGCTGCTCGGGCTGGTGCTGATGAGCCTGTCCTTCCTGCTCATCGACGCCCTCACCCCCGGCAGGCTGGGCGACGAGCTGGCCGCGGACACCATGCACCCCGGCACGTGGGTGTCGGCGGCCGCGCACGTGGTGATCGCGGTGCTGATGGCCGCCGCCATCTGGTGACGCCCGGGCGAGCGAGCCGATCCCGATGACCACCGAGACCGACCTGGACTCCCCCACCCGCGCGCAGGCGGAACCCGCGCCGCGCGGCCGCGCCGCCCGCACCGCGGTGCTGGTGGCGGTGTTCCTGTGCGCCGCGTGCGGCCTGGTGTACGAGCTGGCGCTCGTCGCGCTCGGCAGCTACCTGATCGGCGACACCGTCGGGCAGGCGTCGATCGTGCTGTCGCTGATGGTGTTCGCGATGGGCGTGGGCGCGCTCGCGGCGAAACCGCTGCAGCGCTGGGCCGCGGCGGCGTTCGCCGCGGTGGAGGTGCTGCTCGCGCTGATCGGCGGGCTCAGCGTGCTGCTGCTGTACGCCGCGTTCGCCTGGCTGAGCCTGTACACGCCGGCGCTGGTGGTGACGGCCCTGGTGCTGGGGCTGCTGATCGGTGCGGAGATCCCGCTGCTGATGGTGCTGCTGCAGCGGATCCGGAAGCAGGATGCGGGTTCGGCGGTGGCCGACCTGTTCGCCGCCGACTACGTGGGCGGGCTGCTCGGCGGCCTGGCGTTCCCGTTCGTGCTGCTGCCGGTGTTCGGGCAGCTGCAGGGCGCGCTGCTGGTGGGGATGCTCAACGCGGCGGCCGGGCTGGGCCTGGTGCTGGCGGTGTTCCGCCGCGAGCTGTCGAAGCGGGCGGTGCTGCTGCTCGTGTCGGGTTCGGTGCTGGTGGCGGGCGTGCTCGGGACGGCGTGGCTGCTGTCCGACGAGTTCGAGGTGACGGCGCGGCAGGCGCTGTACCGGGACCCGGTGGTGCAGTCGATGCGCACCCCGTACCAGGAGATCGTGCTGACCGAGTCGTTCCCGCTGGACGGCGACCCGGACACCCGGCTGTACTTGAACGGGGACCTCCAGTTCAGCTCGGTCGACGAGTACCGGTACCACGAGGCGCTGGTGCACCCGGTGCTGGCCGGGCCCCGTTCGCACGTGCTGGTCCTCGGCGGCGGCGACGGGCTGGCGCTGCGCGAGGTGCTGCGCTACCCGGACGTGCGGGACGTGACCCTGGTGGAGCTGGATCCGGCGGTCCCGCGGCTGGCCCGCACCGACCCGCGGGTGTCCGAGCTGAACGGCGGTGCGTTCGAGGACCCGCGGGTGCACCTGGTCTCCGCGGACGCCTTCGCCTGGCTGCGGGACGACCGGCAGCGGTTCGACGCGGTGGTCGTGGACATGCCGGACCCGGATTCGACGGCGACGGCGAAGCTGTACTCCGCGGAGTTCTACGGGCTGGTGCGGAGTTCGATGGCCGAGCACGCGCGGGTGGCCGTGCAGGCGGGCTCACCGTACTTCGCGCCGAAGGCGTTCTGGGCGATCGAGGCGACGATGCGGGAGGCCGGGCTGGGCACCACGCCGTACCAGGTCTCGGTGCCGAGCTTCGGCGAGTGGGGCTTCCACCTGGCCACCGCCGGTCCGGCGCCCGAGCTGCGGCTGCCCGCGGACGTCCCGCCGCTGCGCTCGCTGGACGAGCGGACGCTGGCCGCGGCCGCCGCGTTCCCGCCGGACCGCGCGCGCATCACCGGGTTGACCCCGTCGACGCTGCTGCACCCGACGATCCTGCACTACGTGCAGGACGAGTGGCGCAACTACTGACGCACCCCGGGCCCATCGGTCGGCGGGCCCTCGGCGATCACGGGCCGAACCAGCGCTCCTCCGCGGAGCGGGGCGGGGCGGCGGTGGTGCCGGTCATCAGCTGGGTCTCCAGCAGCACGTCCCGCGGCCTGCCGGGTTCGCTGGTGTCCAGCAGCAGGCGGCCCGCGGCGCGGCCCTTCTCCAGCACCGGCTGGCGGACCGTGGTCAGGCCGACCCGCTCGGCGTCGTCGATGCCGTCGAAACCGGTGATGGTGAGGTCGTCGGGCACCCGCACGCCGCGGCGCCGCGCCTCCTCCAGCGCGCCGAGGGCCAGTATGTCGGAGGTGCAGATGATCGCGGTGATCTCCGGGTCGATCTCCAGCAGCTGGGCCGCGGCGGAGGCGCCGGATTCCGTGCTGTGGTCGAAGCGCTCCACCACCGGCACCTGCGCCCAGTCGACCCCGGCTTCGCTGAACGCGGCGGCGAGCGCGGTCAGCCGGGAGCGCTGGACGTGGAAGCTGGCGTTCGCCTGCCGGTGCACGGAGGCCACGCCGTCGTTGCGGCCGCGCGCCAGGCGCATGCAGGACACCCCGATGCGGCGGTGCCCGAGGCCGATCAGGTGCTCGGCGAGGACCCGCACCGCGCCCTCGTCGTCCGGGCCGACCCAGTCCAGCTGGTCGATGCGCGGCTGGTCGCAGATCACCACCGGCACCGGGCGTTCGAGCACGGCGGCCAGGTGCGGGTCGTCGTCGGGCACCGAGTACACGACGAACCCGTCGACGCCGGCGCGGTGCACCGAGGCGACGTCCTCGCGCTCGGGGCTGGCCGGGATGAGCAGCAGTCCGTGCCCGGCGTCCTCGCAGGCCAGCGCGAGCCCTTCGAGGAACTGGATCGCGGCGGGGTCGCGGAACGCGTAGGAGAGGTTCTCGGTGAGCAGCAGCCCGACCGCCCCGGCCTTCCGGGTGCGGAGCGAGCGCGCGACCGGGTCGGGGCCCGGGTAGCCGAGCCTGCGCGCGGTGTCGAGCACCCGCTTCCGCAGCTCCGGCGAGAGCTGGTCCGGGCGGTTGTACGCGTTCGACACCGTGGTCCTGGAGACCCCGAGCTCCGCCGCCAGCGAAGCCAGCGTCGCAGGCCGTCGGGCATTCGTTGACCGAGCCATGGAGGAACCGTAACGGTTCAGTACCCGGCGGTGAAGCCGCCGAGATGCAGATCCCATTGCCGATCGGCAACGATCACCACGAGTAGTCGCATGATTACTTTCCGAACCGGTTCGAGGAAAGGGATGACCTTAACTCGGTTAAGCGCTACGTTGTGCTTAACCCGAGTCAGTGAAAGGTGCGTCCCAGATGTCCGAGGTTGCATACGTCCAGGCATCCCGCCTCTACCCGGGTAACCCACCGGTGCGAGCCGTCAACGCACTCGATCTGCAGATCGACGACGGAGAGTTCCTGGTCCTGGTCGGACCCTCCGGCTCGGGCAAGTCGACCGCGCTGCGGATGCTCGCCGGCCTGGAGGAGGTGGACGAAGGCGCCATCACCATCGGCGGCCAGGACGTCACCAACACCCCGCCGAAGGCGCGCGACATCGCGATGGTCTTCCAGTCCTACGCGCTGTACCCGCACATGACGGTCGCCGACAACATGGGCTTTGCGCTGAAGCTGCGCAAGACGCCCAAGGACGAGATCCGGGCCAAGGTCACCGAGGCCGCGAAGATGCTCGACCTGGAGAAGTACTTGGACCGCAAGCCCAAGGCGCTCTCCGGCGGCCAGCGCCAGCGCGTCGCGATGGGCCGCGCCATCGTCCGCGAGCCCAGCGTCTTCCTGATGGACGAGCCGCTGTCCAACCTGGACGCGAAGCTGCGCGTGGAGACCCGCGCCAACATCGCCGCGCTCCAGAAGCGGCTGGCCACCACCACGATCTACGTCACGCACGACCAGGTCGAGGCCATGACCATGGGCCACCGGGTCGCGGTGCTCAAGGACGGGCTGCTCCAGCAGGTCGCCAGCCCGCGCGAGCTGTACGAGAACCCGCGCAACGCGTTCGTCGCCGGGTTCATCGGCTCGCCCGCGATGAACCTCAAGACGGTGCCGCTGTCCGCGGCGGGCGCCGAGCTCGACGGGCAGACCATCCCGCTGCCCCGCGCCGCGCTGTCCGCGGCCGACGGGTTGCAGGAGGTGACCTTCGGCGTGCGCCCGGAGGCGCTGAGCCTGGTCTCCGGCGAGGACGAGAAGGCCATGACGATGACCGTCGAGCTCGTCGAGGAGCGCGGCGCGGACGCCCTGGTGCACGGCAGCATCCAGATCGCCGGGGAGCCGCAGCGGTTCGTGGTCCGCACCGACGGCCGCACCCCGCCCGCGCTGGGCCAGCAGGTGAAGGTGGCGCTGCGCGACTCCGGCGAGGTGCACCTGTTCCGCCCGGACGACGGGACCCGCCTGACCAGCTGATCCCCCCGCACCCCCGCGGTTCTCGTTGGACGAACGAGCCGTTCACCCCGCGCCACCGGAGTGAACGGACCGCCTGTCCGATCCCGTTGGACGAACGGGCCGTTCACTCCCGCGCCACCGGAGTGAACGGACCGCCTGTCCAATCTCGTTGGACGAACGAGCCGTTCACCCGCACCGCACGACCCGAGTGAACGGACCGCCTGTCCGATCCCGTTGGACGAACGGGCCCCGGCGCGGTGGAACGGGGCGAGCCCCGCAGCGCGATAATGCGAAACGTTGTCATGTTCACCACGGTCGGCCCACCCGTTCGAGCACTTCCCCGGTCCCCCCGGCGTACGCTGCACATGACAACGGTTTCCGTTTGCGGTCGTCGCCGAACTCGGCCCCAGGCCGCCCACCACCACGGTGCGTTCCCCGAGGAGTGCGTTCATGACCGTCTTCACCCGACGTGCCCGCCGCGGCGGTGCCGCGCTGACCGGGCTCGCCGTAGTCGCGCTGACCGCGGGCGCCTGCGGCGGCGGCTCCGGCCAGAGCGCCGACGACGGCAAGCTCAAGGTCGTCGCCACCACCAACGTCTGGGCCTCCGTCGCCAGGGCCGTCGGCGGCCAGGACGTCGACGTCGAATCGATCATCGACGACCCCGCGGCCGACCCGCACTCCTACGAGAGCAGCCCGCAGGACGCGGCGAAGCTCAGCGAGGCCGACCTGGTGCTGCTCAACGGCGGCGGCTACGACGAGTTCGCCGAGAAGATCCTCGGCGCCGGCGGCGAGAAGCCGACCGTGCAGGCCTTCGAGGGCGAGCACGAGCACGGCGACCACGCGGCCGAGGAGCACGGGTCCGAACCGGCCGAGGAGCACGGCGCCGAGCACGCCGGGGAAGCACACGGCCACGAAGGCCACCACCACGACCACTCGGTGAACGAGCACGTCTGGTACGACCTGCACGTGGTGCGTGAGACCGCCGACCGCGTCGCCGACGAGCTCGGCGAGCTCCAGCCGGAGAAGGCGCAGGCCTTCCGCGACGGCGCCGCCCGCTTCGGCGAGCAGATCGGCGGCCTCGAAGGCCGGGTGCAGCAGATCTCCGCCACCGAGCACGGCAAGAAGGTCATCGTCACCGAACCCGTCGCGCACTACCTCGTCGAGGCGGCCGGGCTCACCGACATCACCCCGCAGTCCTTCGTGAACTCCGTCGAGGACGGCAACGACCCGTCCGCCGCCTCCGTCGCGGAGATCCAGAACGCGGTGAACTCCAAGCAGGCCGCCGCCGTCATCTACAACCCGCAGACCGAATCGCCGGTCACCGAATCCGTCCGCAAGGGCGCGGAGCAGAATCGGACCCCGGTCGTCGAGATGACCGAGACGCTGCCGCAGGACCAGGACTACGTGCGGTGGATGGACGGTCAGATCTCGGCGCTGCAGACCGCGCTGAGCGGCCAGGCCTGACCCGGCGCCCGAACCGACCCCACCACTGATCCGAGAGCCACGTGGAACCCAGCACCGACACCGCAGCACCGGACCGCACCGAGCCGGACGCCTCCGGGCGCGACCCGGCGGTCCGGTTGCGCGGCGCCCGCCTCTCCTACGGCCCGCGCGTCCTGTGGGACGGGCTGGACCTGGACGTGCACCCCGGCGAGTTCCTCGCGGTGCTCGGCCCGAACGGGTCGGGGAAGACGAGCCTGCTGCGGGTGCTGCTGGGGCTGCAGCCGCTCAGCGGCGGCGAGGTGCGGATCGCGGGTGAGGCGGCGCGGCGCGGGAGCCCCCGCATCGGCTACGTCCCGCAGCAGCGCTCGGTGGATCCGACGCTCACGGTCCGCGGCAGCGACCTCGTCGGCCTCGGCCTGGACGGCCACCACTGGGGCGTGGGCTTCCGCGGCCGCAAGGACCGCAGGCAGCGGGTCGAGCGGGCGCTGCGCGCGGTGGAGGCCACCGAGTACGCGCGGATGCCGCTGGGGCTGCTCTCCGGTGGTGAGCAGCAGCGGCTGCGGGTCGCGCAGGCCCTGGTCGGCGACCCGGACGTGCTGCTGTGCGACGAACCGCTGCTGTCGCTGGACATCGCGCACCAGCGCAACGTGAGCAGGCTGATCGCCCGGCAGGCGCGGGAGACCGGCTCGGCGGTGCTGTTCGTGACGCACGAGATCAACCCGGTGCTGCCGCTGGTGGACCGGATCCTGTACCTGGTCGACGGCCGGTTCCGGATCGGCACGCCGGACGAGGTGATGACCTCGGCGACGCTCTCCGAGCTCTACCGGTCGGACGTCGAGGTCGCCCGGGTCGGCGGCAGGCTCGTCGTCACCGGCACCGACGAAGTCGATCACCACCACGTCGACGCGGAGACCACCTCATGAACACCCTGCTGGACGCGCTGAGCCGGTTCTTCGACTTCGAGCTGACCGGGAACCTGCTCGGCTACCCGTTCGTGCAGCAGGCGCTGCTGGCCGCGGCCGCGCTCGGCCTGGTGTCGGGGGCGCTGGCGCCGCTGGTGGTGGCGCGGAAGATGTCCTTCGCCGTGCACGGCACCGCGGAGCTCGCGTTCACCGGCGCGGCCGCCGCCCTGCTGTTCGGGGCGAGCGTCGGAGCCGGGGCGCTCGGCGGCGCGGTGGTCGCGGCGCTGCTGCTCGGGTTCCTCGGGCAGCGCGGCGGGGAACGGGACTCGGTGATCGGCGCGATCCTGTCGTTCGGCCTCGGCCTCGGGGTGCTGCTGCTGTGGATGAACCCGGAGCGCACCTCGAACAAGTTCAGCCTGCTCATCGGGCAGATCGTCGGCGTGGACTCGGCCGACGTGGCGCTGCTCGGCGGCAGTGCCGCGGTGGTGCTGGTGGTGCTGGCCGTGGTGTACCGGCCGCTGCTGTTCGCCAGCGTCGACCCGGACGTGGCCGCGGCGCGGGGCGTGCCCGCCCGGCTGCTCACCCCGCTGTTCGCGGTGCTGGTGGGCGTGGCGACCGCGCTCGGCGTCTACACGGTCGGGGCGCTGCTGGTGCTGGCGCTGATGGTGACGCCGGGCGCCGCGGCGGCGCGGGTGACCGCGAGCCCGCTGCTGTCCACGGTGCTGGCCGTGGTGTTCGCCGAGGTCGCGGTGCTGGGCGGCATCGTGCTGTCGCTGGCGCCGGGCGCTCCGGTGAGCGCGTTCGTGACGATCCTGTCGTTCGCGATCTACCTGGTGTGCCGGGCGGTCGGCAACGTCCGGCTGCGCCGCGTCTCCCGCGCTCCCGCGGCGGCCTGACCGGCGGGAGCCGGCCCGCCATCGCCGTCCGATCGTCCGGCGGAGGCCGTCGGGGACACGCACGCTGAGCGGGTGTTCTCCTCGGAGCGGGGCCTGCTGCGCCGGACGGCGGGGACCGTGCTGGCCGTCGCCGCGAGCACCGCGGTGTACTTCGCGCTGCCGCTGGGCGTGTTCGACGTGCGCGGCACCTGGGCGTTCGTCGGCGCGTTCGCGGCGGGCCTGGTCGCGGTGGCCGCGGTGATCGTGCGCCAGGTCCGCCGGTTCCGCTCCGGGGGCGTGGCGCTGACCGGGGTGCTGACCTCGCTGTACCTGG
Source organism: Saccharopolyspora sp. 7B (assembly GCF_020177435.1). Taxonomy (NCBI): domain Bacteria; kingdom Bacillati; phylum Actinomycetota; class Actinomycetes; order Pseudonocardiales; family Pseudonocardiaceae; genus Saccharopolyspora; species Saccharopolyspora sp. 7B. The sequence continues at coordinate 22,186 of NZ_JAIUKC010000150.1, forward strand.
CCGTGCTGTTCTTCGCCGCGGTGTACTGCGGGCTGAACGCGCACTGGCCGGGGTCGATCGCCGCGCTGGCCACCAAGGTGGATGCGCTGTACTTCGCGCTGTCGATCACCAGCACGGTCGGTTTCGGCGACGTGCACGCCTCCTCCCAGGCGGCGCGAGTGCTGGTGAGCGTGCACCTGGTGTTCAACCTGGGCTTCCTCGGCGCAGCGATCACAGCAGTCCGCAACGCCACCCGGTGAACCCACCGCCGCGACCCCCGACGGGTCGTGTCCGTTTCCTGTCAGCGGCGAAGCCGCTGAGCGGAGACCACGCACGCAGCTCGACCACCCGCGGGTTCTCAGCGGGATTCTCGCGAGGACAGCTTTTCCCTCGTGGCGGAGCCACTCGGGAAAAAGATCCC
>NZ_JAIUKC010000151.1:0-27771 GCF_020177435.1 Saccharopolyspora sp. 7B
CGGCCCCCCACCGGGCCCGCGCCTGGCCGGGGGGCGCGGCCCCCCCCCCACCCCCCCGGGGGGGGGGGCCCGCGCGCCGGCCGGGGGCCCGGCCGCCCGGCGGCCGACGCGCCGGACGGCGACGCCTCCGCGGGCGCATCACTCCCAGTCCACGACCGGCCCCGAACCCGAAGCGCGTTCGAGTCACCCGCCCCGGCCACCGGCTCCTACAACGGGTTGCCGACGCGAAACGAGCTCCACCACGGGATGCTCGCACACGAGAACCTGCGGCCCTCCAAGCCGAACCCACGCATTTTCGATCTTGTCCCGGCAGGCTCCGGCGTCTTTCGGGCGCAGCCTCTCCGCGGTCAGTCGGTGAGGGGGCGGGTGCCCTTGTAGCCGTCCGGGTCGATGCGGCGGAGCATCGCGCCGCAGATCTCCCCCAGCTGCTGGACCTGCGGTCCGGTGAGCGCGTCGAGCACGAGGTCGCGGACTCGCTCGACGTGGCCGGGCGCGGCTTCGACGACCTTGCGGTACCCGGCGTCGGTGAGCTCGGCGAGGTTGCTGCGGCCGTCGCGGTCCGAGCGGGCGCGGCGCACCCAGCCGTTCTTCTCCAGCCGGGCCACCACGTGCGAGACGCGGGACGGCGAGGCGCTGGCTCGGGCGGCGAGGTCGCTCATCCGCAGCGACCGGTCGGGGCGCTCGGAGAGCATCGCCATCACCCAGTAGCCGAAGTGCGTGACGCCGGAGTCGCGCTGCAGCTGGGAGTCGAGCGCGGGCGGCAGCAGGGTCATGAGCATCGCGAGCTGGCGCCATGCCTTCTGCTCTTCGTCGGTCAACCAGCGCGGCTCGTCCACCGGACCAGTCTGTCAGACCGGTTGAGTCGACCTGCGGCTTTGCCTATCCTAATATTTGAAGCTTCAATCAAAGGAGTCGGCGATGACCGCACCGCACCCCGGGCCGATGCCTGCCCTCTACCTCAGCCACGGAGCGCCACCGCTGGTCGACGACGAGCTGTGGACCGGCCAGCTGGCCGGGTGGAGCGCCGCCCTGCCGCGCCCGCGCGCCATCCTGGTGATCTCCGCGCACTGGGAGTCCGCGCCGCTGATGCTCGGTGCCACCGACACCGGGGCGCCGCTGACCTACGACTTCACCGGCTTCGCCGAGCGCTACTACCGCACCGAGTACCGCAGCCCGGGCGCCCCGGAGCTCGCCGCGCAGGTCGCCGCGCTGATGCCGGACGCCGAACCGGTCGCGCACCTGCCACGACGCGGGCTCGACCACGGGGCGTACGTCCCGCTGACCGTGATGTACCCGGACGCCGACGTCCCGGTACTGCAGATGTCGCTGCCCACCCTGGACCCGACCCGGCTGCTGGAGATCGGGCGCAGGCTCCGGCCGTTGCGCGACGACGGCGTGCTGATCATCGGCTCCGGGTTCACCACGCACGGGCTGCCGTTCCTCACCGACCCGAGCCCGCGCGCTGCCGCGCCCACCTGGTCGCAGGAGTTCGACCTGTGGGCCGGGGAGGCGCTGGCTCGCGGCGCCGTGGACGAGCTGGCCGCCTACGCCGACCACGCCCCCGGGATGCCGTACGCGCACCCGACGGCCGAGCACTTCGCGCCGTTGTTCGTCACCCTCGGTGCCGCGACCGACCCGGAGGCGCCGCCGGAACAGCTCATCGATGGCTACTGGATGGGCCTGGCCAAGCGCTCGTTCCAAGTGGCCTGACCGCCCGCGGCGAGATCGGCCGGTCCTCGGCGAGGCCGGGCCGGTCCGCAGCGAGGCCGGGCCGGTCCGCAGCGAGGCCGGGCCGGTCCGCAGCGAGGCCGGCCGGTCCGCGGCGAGCATCTGCCGAGCACGCCGGGAGAGAACGCCCGACGAGCGCCTCGGCACGACCTCAGCCCGCGTTGACGATCCGTTCCACCGGGATGCCGCAGCGCTCGGCGCGGGCGCACCCGTGGATCTGCCAGTCGAGCTGGCCCGGAGCGTGCGCGTCGGAGTCGATCGCGAACTGGCAGCCCAGCTCGAAGGCCCGCCCGAGCAACTCCATCGGCGGATCCAGCCGCTCCGGCCGCGAATTGATCTCGACGGCGACGCCGTGGTCGCGGCAGGCGCGGAACACCTCGTCCGGGTCGAACTCCGATGGCGGCCGCTTCGAGCGCAACCGGCCGGTGCAGTGCCCCAGCACGTCGACCTGCGGGTTCGCCACCGCCGCGCACAACCGGCGGGTCATCTCGCGGCGCGGCATCCGCAGCTTGGAGTGCACGCTCGCCACCACCACGTCCAGTTCGGCGAGCAGCCCGGGGTCCTGGTCCAGGCCACCGTCGTCGAGGATGTCGACCTCGATGCCGGGGCGGATGCGGAACGGGGCGAGTTCGGCGTTCAGCTCGGCCACCAGCTCCAGCTGGGCACGCAGCCGTTCGGCGCTCAGCCCGCGCGCGACGGTCAGCCGCGGCGAGTGGTCGGTGAGCGCGATCCACTCGTGGCCCAGGTCCCGCGCGGTGCGGGCCATCTCGGCGACGGGGCTGCCGCCGTCGGACCAGTCGGAGTGAGTGTGGCAGTCGCCGCGCACCCGGGCCCGCAGCTCGCGGCCCTCCTCCGGTTCGGGCGCGGCGGAACGCAGCCGCGCCAGGTAGTCCGGGGTGCGGTCGCGCACCGCCTGCTCGATGACGCCCGCGGTGGTGCGGCCGATGCCGGGCAGTTCGGTCAACCGGCCGTCGGCGGCGCGTCGTTCGAGGTCGTCGTGCTGGGCGACGACGTCGGCGGCGCGGCGGAACGCGCGCACCCGGAACGCGGGTTCGTCCGCGCGTTCCAGCAGGAACGCGATCTCCCGCAGCGCGGTACCGGGGTCCATCCCCCGTTGGTAGCCGGTCCTCGCCGCGGGCGCACTGCGGAGGGAGGATGCGCACGGGTCAGGACGGGAACGGGAGGCACGGTGGACGCGCGGCAGCTGGAGTACTTCGTCACGATCGTCGACGAGGGCGGGTTCCACCGGGCCGCGGAGCGCCTGCACGTCGCGCAGCCCTCGCTGTCGCAGGCGGTGCGGACGCTGGAGCGGGACGTGGGCGTGGCGCTGTTCCACCGGCTGGGCAGGCGGACGGTGCTCACCGAGGCGGGCCGCGCGATGCTCGAACCGGCGCGCCAAGTGCTGCGCGACCTGGACACGACGCGGGCGAGCGTCGAATCGGTGCAGGGCCTGCGGTCCGGTCGGGTGCAGCTGGCGGTGCTGCCGTCGCAGTCGGTGCAGCCGCTGACCGCGATGATCGGCCGGTTCCACGCGGAGTGCCCGGACGTGCTGGTGTCGGTGCAGCCCGCGTTCACCCCGTCGGACGCCGCCGACCTGGTGCGCGGTGGCCGCAGCGAGCTGGGGCTGATCGGGGCGGCGGAGGACTTCGCGCTGCCGGGACTGCGTTCCCGCCTGGTGGAGCGGCAGCGGTTCGTGGTGGTCACCGCGCCCGGCGGGCCGTGGGAGGCGGATCGCGCGGTGCTGCGCCGCGCGGACCTGGCGGGGCAGCGGGTGATCACCTCGCCGGAGGGGAACCGGATGCGGCACGTGGTGGACGAGATCATCGCGCAGGGCGTGGACCTGCGGATCGTGGTGGAGACCGCGCACCGGGAGGCGATCCTGCCGCTGGTGCTGGCCGGGACGGGCATCGCCGTGCTCACCGCGGGGTGGGCGGAGTTCGCGCGGGCCGCGGGCGCCCGCGTCCTGGACCTGGAGCCGGTGGCGGAGCTGCGGATCTCGCTGATCCACCGCCCGGCCCCGCTCACCCCGGCCGCGCAGCGCTTCCTGGACCTGGCGCTGGCCAGGGAGGAGCTCGGGCCGGCGAGCGAGGAACCGGCGCCGGGACGAGACGAACTGGGGAGATAGGCACCGCCTATCAAGCGGATGCGCAGCCGGTCTTGGACGCCGCCGCGAGATCCGCGTTGGATGGCGGCATGTCCAGCTACGAGATCGCGGTCCTGCCGGGTGACGGCATCGGTACCGAGGTGATGCCGGAGGCGCTGCGCGTGCTCGACGCGGTGCGCGCCGAGTACGGCACCGAGTTCCGCTACCGGCACTTCGACTGGAGTTGCGAGACCTACCGGGAGACGGGCCGGATGATGCCGGCGGACGGCATCGACCGGCTGCGCGACCACGATTCGATCCTGCTCGGCGCGGTCGGCTACCCGGGCGTGCCGGACCACGTGTCGCTGTGGGGCCTGCTGCTGCCGATCCGCCGGGAGTTCGACCAGTACGTGAACCTGCGGCCGGTGCGGCTGTTGCCGGGGGTGACGCCGCCGGTTCGGGACAAGGCGCCGGGCGACATCGACTTCTGGGTGGTGCGGGAGAACACCGAGGGCGAGTACTCACGGCTCGGCGGGCGCCAGGGCGAGGGCACCCCGGCGGAGATGGTGCTGCAGACGGCGGTGTTCACCCGGCACGGCACCGACCGGATCCTGCGCTACGCCTTCGAGTTCGCCGAGCGGATCGGGAAACCGCACGTCACGTCGGGGACGAAGTCGAACGGGATCTACCACTCGATGCCGTACTGGGACGAGCGGTTCCGGGCGATCGCGGCAGAGCACCCGCAGGTCGCGGTGGACCAGGACCACATCGACATCCTGTGCGCCCGGTTCGTGATGTCGCCGGAGCGGTTCGACGTGGTGGTGGCGAGCAACCTGTTCGGCGACATCCTCTCCGACCTGGGGCCGGGGGTGACCGGCACGATCGGCGTGGCGCCGTCGGGGAACATCAACCCGGAGCGGCGGTTCCCGTCGACGTTCGAGCCGGTGCACGGTTCGGCGCCGGACATCGCGGGGCGCGGGGTGGCGAATCCGATCGGGCAGATCTGGTCGGCGGCGATGATGCTGGACCACCTCGGCGAGCAGGACGCCGCCGCGGACGTGGTGCGGGCGATCGAGTCGGTGCTGGCGGCGGGCGCGGTGCGCACTCCGGACCTGGGTGGGTCGGCGAGCACCGCGGACCTCGGGAAGGCGATCGCCGCGGAGATCGGCGCGGCGTGACCGCGGCGGGCCGCGCACCTCGCGGGTGCGCGGCTCGCGCGTACGCGGCACGCGGGTCCGCGGCCGGGCGCGCGGCTCAGCCGGGGAAGTTGTGCTGGAGCCAGCCGGTGAGTTCCGCCCGCGCCGCGGCGAGCCGGTCGGGGGCGGGAGCGCCGGGGCCGTTGGCGATGAGCGCGACGTGCACCGCGCCCGGGTCGTCGGGCGCCGACAGCAGCAGCCGGGAGTCTTCGGTGCGGCGAACGGCGTCCGCGTCGAGGTCGGAGAGCACGGTGGTGGCGCGCTCGCCGAAGGTCGCGGGCAGGTGCAGCTCGGTCGGCGCGGTCCCCGGCCCGTCCCGCCACACGAGCGCGGGGGGCTGCCCGTCGCCGACGACCTCGCGCAGCGCGGGCAGTGCGGCGGGGATCCGGTTCCAGGTGAGGGTGGTGTCCCCGTCGCGGGAGCGGTCCTCGTAGCTGAACGCGAGCGTGCTGCCGTCCACCGCCCGCGGGTACAGCCGGTCCAGCACCCGGGGGTCGGCGCGCAGCCCGAGGGTGCCGGTGTCGTCGCGGTGCACGACGGAGAAGTCCTCGCCGTTCCACCCGTCGGCGTCGGTCCGCACCTTCTCCGGGTTCCCGTTCATCTCCTCGTGGTGCCTGTCGTGGTAGACGTCCCACTGCCACTGGGTTCCGGAGAGCACCGGCCCGGATTCGGCGGGCCGCTGCCACCAGTCGGCGCCGGGCAGCCGGGAGTCCATGCCCTGGTAGAGGCCTTTGAGGACGGTCGGGAACTTCTCGGCGGTGTTCCCGCCGAGCGGATGCCCGAACTCGGAGACGAACCCGGTGGTGCCGAGGTCGGCGGCGCGGTCCCGGATCTCGGCGAAGTCCGCGGAGTTCTCCCCGTCCCGGGCCTTCCCGTACAGCCCGGATTGGGCGAGGGCGTGGTAGAAGTGCGCGTTGAACACGTACCGGGTGCCGAGCGCGTCGAGCTCGGTGAACCCGCCGGGCTCCCGCACGAACGGCACGTTGTTGTTCCAGAACAGCGCGGGTTCGACGTAGGCAGGTTTGTCCTGCCAGCCGGCGCGGTCCATCGCGGCCCGGAACTCCTCGAAGAACGGCCACAGCAGGTCGCGTTCCCATTCGGCGGCGTCCTGGCCGTCGTCGAGTTCCCCGGCGTGCGGCTCGTTCATCGGGTCGAAGCCGAGGACGCGCTGGAACTGGGCCGGGGTGAGGTGGGTGGCCAGGTGGCGCAGCGTGATCTCGGCCTGGTCCAGGAACGCCTCCCGCACACCGACCAGGCCTGCTTCCGTGGGGATGCGGCGGTCGTGCCAGAAGTCGGCCTTGGCCTGTTTCACCGCCTGGTTGTTCATCATGTTCTGCCCCCAGTGGACGCAGATCCCGCAGCTCTCCGGCGGGTAGTCGCCGCCGTCGACGACCCAGTCCGGTGCGCCGTCGCCGGTGTACCAGCTGTCAGGCCGGAACAGGTGCCGGGAGTAGAGGTCCTGGTGGTAGTCGGGCAGCACCCAGAACCCGGCGTCGGCGAACGCGGCGATCTGCTCGGTGACCTGGCGCAGGTAGTCGTGGTCGATGCGGTCCGGGGCGGGCTGCACCCGTTCCCAGGACAGCAGGAAGCGGACGGCGTTGGCGCCGGTGCTCTCGCGCAGCGCGGTGGCCGATTCGCGGGCGTCCGCGGTGTCGGCGAAGGGCAGGTTGCCGTTCTCGGCGAGCTTGACCTCGCCGGAGATGTTGAAGCCGCGCAGCACGACCTCCCGGCCGTGCCCGTCGCGGTAGGACGCTCCGTTCGCGGACGGCACGAGGGTGAGGGTGCGGGCGGCGGCGTCGGCGGGCGCCGCGGCGCCGGGCGGGTCCGCGGGCGCTGCGGCACCGGGGACGTCCGCGGGCGCTGCGGCACCGGGGACGTCCGCGGGCGCTGCGGCGCCGGGGACGTCGGCGAGTGCATCGGCGCGGGGTACGTCGAGTGCTGCGGCGCGGGCGACCTCGGCGGGCGGCGGTGCGGCGTGCGCGAGCGGGAGCGGGAACGCGACCAGCGACAGCGCGCAGGCGGCGCCGAGCGAGCGGATCATGCGCCACAAGCTACGAACCGGGCGGTCCACCCACAACCATGAAACGTGAACAGCGTTCATCTTTCATTCGTTCGGCGCAATGCGCACCGACCCGCGCCCGCGAGCACCCGCGACCCCGGTTCCCGGTACCGGGACCACGGCGCCTACGCTGGACGTTTCCGGCCTCGTCAGTCCCCCGAGCGGGGCCGGAATCCCCGACCCCCGGAATCCCGAACCGCTGGACCCACCATGAGCACCGGACCGGAACCTCGGCACCAGCACGGCGTCGACCACTTCGACGCGACCTTCGCCCGCGACCTCGTCTGGGCGCAGCGGCTGCGCGAACAGCTCGCCGAGCTCCCCACCACCGACGACGAGCGCTGATCAGGCTCCCGGGCCGGGCCCCGGTCCCGGGTCGAGCCCGAGCTGCTCGGCCAGCAGCCGCAGCAACCGCTCCGCGTCCACCGGTTTCGTCACGCACTCGGTCGCCCCGGCTTCGAGGCTGCGCTCCCGGTCCCCCGGCATCGCCTTCGCCGTCACCGCGATGATCGGCAGGCCCCGGTGCCGCGGGATCCGCCGGATGGTTCGGATCGTGGAATCCCCGTCGAGCTCCGGCATCATCACGTCCATCAGCACGATCGCCACGTCCTCGTTCTCCTGCAGCGCACCGAGCCCGGCGATCCCGTTGTCCGCGTGCACCACCCGCAGGCCGCGCTGCTCCAGCAGGGCGGTGAGCGCGTAGACGCTGCGCGGGTCGTCGTCGACCACCAGCACCCGCTGGCCGGTGAACCGCGGCACCGCGTCGCGCCCCTCGCCGGGTTCCGCGCCGGTGAGCTCGCCGAACGAGGCGGTGGATTCCCAGTCCAGCAGCGGTGGATCGATGCCTTCGGCGGCCACGTCGAAGTGCACCTCCGCGCTGCTCGGGGCGAGCTCGGCCACCGGCGGGGCGGTGAGCCCGGCGATCGCCGCCGGAGGCGCGGGGTCGTCCTCGGCGTCCGGCTCGGCATCGGGGCCTTCCGGCGGCAGCAGCAGGGTGAACGTGCTGCCGCGGCCCGGTTCGCTGTCCACGGCGAGCCGCCCGCCGAGCAGCGCGGTCAGCTCCCGGCTGATCGACAGGCCCAGCCCGGTGCCGCCGAACTCGCGCACGATCGTCCCGTCGCCCTGCTGGAACGCCTCGAAGATCCGGCCGAGCTTGCCCGCGGGCACCCCGATCCCGGTGTCCGCGACCGAGAACGCGACCTGCCCGGAGCCGCGGTCCCGGTCGATGCGCAACCGCACCGAGCCGCGTTCGGTGAACTTCACCGCGTTCGACAGCAGGTTGCGCAGGATCTGCTCCAGCCTGCTCTGGTCGGTGCGGATCGTCGCGGGCACCGAATCCCCCGCCACGGCGGTGAATTCGAGCCCCTTGTCCTCGGCGACCGGCCGGTACTGGGCGTCCAGGTGCCGGACCAGTTCGGCGGTCGGCACGTCCTCCGGCAGCACCGTCATCCGCCCCGCCTCCACTTTGGACAGATCCAGCACGTCGTTGATCAGCGCCAGCAGGTCGCTGCCCGCGGCGTGGATGGTGCGGGCCAGGTCCACCTGCTGCGAGGTGAGGTTGCCGTCGACGTTGTCGGCGAGCAGCTTCGCCAGCAGCAGCGAGCTGTTCAGCGGGGTGCGCAGCTCGTGCGACATGTTCGCCAGGAACTCCGACTTGTACGCCGAGGCCTGGGAGAGCTCGCCCGCGCGTTCCTCCAGCTGCTGGCGGGCCTGCTCGATCTCGCTGTTCTTGATCTCGATGTCCCGGTTGCGGGCGGCCAGCTGCTCGGCCTTCTCGGCGAGTTCCGAGTTGGAGCGCTGCAGCTCGTTCTGCTGCTGCTCCAGCTGCTCGGACCGGGCCCGCAGCTCGCGGGCGAGGCGCTGCGATTCGGCCAGCAGTTCCTCGGTGCGGGTGTTGGCGAGGATCGTGTTGACCTCCACCCCGATGGTCTCCTGCAGCCGTTGCAGCAGGTCCAGGTGCAGCGCGCTGAACTCGTGCACCGAGGCCAGTTCCAGCACGGCCAGCACCTCGTCCTCGAACAGCACCGGCACCACGACCACGCCGACCGGTTTCGCCGCGCCCAGCCCGGAGCTGATCCGCAGGTACTCCGGCGGGGTTTCGCGCACCAGGATCGTGGTGCGGTCCGCGGCGGCCTGCCCGACCAGCGACTGCCCCAGCTCGAAGCGCTCCGGGGTGCCCGCGTGCGGGAGCCCGTAGGCGGCGGTGCGGGTCAGCTCCGGCGCACCGTCCGAACCGGGCAGCGCCAGGTAGAACGCGCCGTACTGCGCGGAGACCAGCGGCACCAGCTCGGTCATGATCAGCGAGGCGAGGGAGTGCAGCTCGGCGCGGCCGCGCATCAGGCCGGACAGCCGGGTGAGGTGGGTCTTGAGCCAGTCCTGCTCCTCGTTGGTGCGGGTGGTCTCGGCCAGGTTCGAGATCATCGCGTTGATGTCGTCCTTGAGCTCGGCGACCTCGCCGCTGGCCTCCACGGTGATCTGCCGGGTGAGGTCACCGCTGGTGACGGCGTTGGCGACCCCGGCGATGGCCCGGACCTGGGTGGTGAGGTTCCCGGCGAGCCGGTTCACGCTCTCGGTGAGCCGCCGCCAGGTGCCGGAGACGTCGGCGACCTCCGCCTGGCCGCCGAGCTTGCCCTCGGTGCCGACCTCGCGGGCCACCCGCGTCACCTCGGAGGCGAACCCGGACAGCTGATCCACCATCGTGTTGATCGTGGTCTTGAGCTCCAGGATCTCGCCCTGCGCGTCCACGTCGATCTTCTTGGACAGGTCTCCCCCGGCGACGGCGGTGGTGACCTGGGCGATGTTGCGCACCTGGTTGGTCAGGTTGCGGGCCATCAGGTTGACGTTGTCGGTGAGGTCCTTCCACGTCCCGGCGACGCCCGGCACCCGCGCCTGCCCGCCGAGGATGCCTTCGGTGCCGACCTCGCGGGCCACCAGGGTGACCTGCTCGGCGAAGGAACCGAGGGTCTCGACCATGCCGTTGATCGTCGCGGCCAGCGCGGCGACCTCGCCCTTGGTCTCCACGGTGATCTTCTTGGACAGGTCGCCGCCCGCGACCGCGGAGGCGACGGCGGCGATGTTGCGGACCTGCGCGGTGAGGTTGTCGGCCATCAGGTTGACGTTGTCGGTGAGGTCCTTCCAGGTGCCGCCGACGCCCGGCACCCGCGCCTGCCCGCCGAGCTTGCCCTCGGTACCGACCTCCCGGGAGACGCGGGTGACCTCGTCGGCGAACGCGGAGAGCTGGTCCACCATCGTGTTCAGCGTGTTCTTCAGCTCCAGGATCTCGCCGCGCGCGTCCACGTCGATCTTCTGGCTGAGGTCGCCGCGCGCCACCGCCGCGGCGACCTGCGAGATGTTGCGGACCTGCGCGGTGAGGTTGTCGGCCATCAGGTTCACCGAGTCGGTCAGCCCGCGCCACGTCCCGGCCACGCCGGGCACCTGCGCCTGACCGCCGAGCCTGCCCTCGCTGCCGACCTCCCGGGCCACCCGCGTCACCTCGGAGGCGAACAGCGACAGCTGGTCGAGCAGGTCGTTGAACCGGGAGGCGACGTCGCCGAGCCCGCCGGGCAGCCGCTCCCCGGAGCGGCGCGGCATCCGCTGCGACAGGTCCCCGGCGGCGACGGCGCCGAGGACGCGGCTGAGCTCGCCGACGGGCCGCAGCAGCGAGTCCAGCAGTTCCTCGACGGCCCGTTCGGCCTCCCGCCAGCCGCCGGTGCCGCCGAACGCGGCCGCCGGGCGCGGCCACTCCCCGCGCGACGCCGAGCCGGTGACCCGGCGCAGTTCGGCGATGAGCCGCTGGTTGCGCTCGGCGAGGTCGTTGAACGCCGCGGCCAGCTCCGCGTCCGGGCCGGCGACCGCGAGCCTGCGGCGGAAGTTGCCGTCCCGCAGGTCCCGCAGACCGGCGAGCAGCCGCTCCCGCCCGGGGTCGGCGGTCACCGGGTCATCCCTTGCCGCGCGCGCCGCGATCCAGCCGCAGCTCGGTGGCCAGCACGGCGGCCTCGCTGCGGTGGCGCATCGCCAGCTTCGCCAGCATCTGCGACACGTAGTTCTTGATGGTCTTCTCGGCGAGGTACATCCGCTGCGAGATCTCGCGGTTGGTGAGTCCTTCGCCGATGAGCTCCAGCACCTCCCGCTCCCGCGAGGTCAGCTCGCGCAGCGGGTCGGCGCGCTCCTGCTCGCGGCGCAGCCAGGACAGCATCGCCTCGGTCTTCTTCGGGCTCAGCAGCGAGCGGCCGGAGCCGACGGTGCGCAGCGCGCTGAGCAGCTCCTCGCTCACCACGCCCTTGAGCACGAAGCCCGACGCCCCGGCCAGGATCGCGTCCAGCAGCGCCTCGTGGTCGTCGAACGAGGTGAGCATCAGGCACCGCAGGCCCGGCTGCCGCGATCGCAGTTCCCGGCACAGCTCCACGCCGTTGCCGTCGGGCAGCCGCACGTCGAGCACCGCCACGTCCGGGTCGTGCTGCGGCACCAGCGCCAGCGCCTCGGTCGCGGACGCCGCCTCGCCGATCAGCTCCAGTTCGGGGTCGGATTTCACCAGGGCCGCCACACCCCGCCGGATCACCTCGTGGTCGTCGACCACGAACACGCGCATCGCCATCTCGCTCGCCGGCCTCCCTCGTGGATCACCGCGGACACCAGGGCACCGACCAGGATAGGCACGAGCGGGCGTTATGCGCCCGGGGCGGAGTGGCGTCGATCTCGCAGTTCGAGCGGGGAAACGGGGACGACCGCGGTGCCGCCCAGCCCCGGGCTGAGGCGGCGGGCGTACCAGGACAGCTGGCACTGCTCGCGGCAGAAGTCGTCGGACGGGCTGGAGGACGGGATCGGTTCGCGGCAACTCGCACAGGTCATCATCGCTGCACCGCCTCCTCTGGAGGGCACCGTGGCAAGGTTCGTGCACCCCAGTGCACCCCCCGGTTGTTCCACCTGGGTTGCGCCCAGGTCACGGAACGGCGCCCACGGCGGTGCGGCGAACGGCGCAGCGCGGCCTCAGCCGTCCCGCATGAGGCGGTCGAAGGCGGCGTTGGCGTGCGCCCACTCGGCGGTGAGCACCGCGTCGCGGTCCTCGGCCGCGGTGGTGACGACGAAGCCGGGTTCGGCGACGCGGCGGCGCAGCTGGACGAGGTGCCCGGCGGCGGACCGCCCCAGCCGTTCGCCGTTGTCCCGCGGGACGCTCTGCCCGGGTGCGAGTTCGGTGGTGTCGGTGTCGGCCATGGTTCCGTTGTAGCCACCCTCGCGACTCGTCGCAGGACAGCGGCGAGGCGCGTGCGGCGACGGCGCGGCAGTGGTGCGCTGGGGGCGGCAGAGGTGACCGGGACGCCGGACCTCGGGACGACGACGCGAACGAGGAGCGACGGATGGCAGCCGAAGAGGTCGACGTGGTCGTGATCGGCATGGGGCCCGGTGGGGAGGACGTCGCCGGGCGCCTGGCCACGGCGGGGCTGGACGTGGTGGCCGTGGAGGCCCGGCTGGTCGGCGGCGAGTGCCCGTACTACGCGTGCATCCCGACCAAGATGATGGTGCGCGGCGCGGACGCGCTCGGCGAGGCCCGCCGGGTGCCGGAACTGGCCGGTTCCGCGACGGTGCGGCCCGACTTCACCCCGGTCGCGGACCGGATCCGGGACGAGGCCACGACCGGCTGGGACGACGCGGCCGCGGTGCAGCGGTTCGAGAAGACCGGCGGCCGGTTGGTGCGCGGCCGCGGCCGCATCACCGCTCCCGGCGAGGTGACGGTGACCGGCGGCGCGCAGCCGCGGACCTTCCACGCGCGCCGGGGGATCGTGCTCAACCCGGGCACCGAGCCGGTGGTGCCGCCCGTGGAGGGTCTCGCGGGCACGCCCTACTGGACGAACCGGGAGGCGGTGGCGGCGCGGGAGGCGCCGGATTCGCTGCTGGTGCTCGGCGCGGGGCCGGTGGGACTGGAGTTCACCCAGGTCTTCGCCCGGTTCGGCAGCGCCGTCACCCTCGTCGACAACGGGCAACGCGTGCTCGGCCCGGCCGAACCGGAGGCCTCCGCGGTGCTGGAGCGGGTGCTGCGTGCCGAGGGAGTCGACGTGCGCACCGGAACGGCGGTGCGGCGCGTCTCGCACGACGGGGACCTGTTCCGCGTCGAGTTCGACGGGGGCGAGCCGGTGCGGGTGCGGCGGCTGCTGGTGGCGACCGGGCGGCGCACCGACCTGGCGGAGCTCGGCGTCGGCGCGGTCGGGCTCGACGAGAACGCCCGCACGATCCCGGTGGACGGGCGGTTGCGCGCCGCCGACGGGGTGTGGGCGATCGGTGACGTCACCGGGCACGGCGCGTTCACCCACGTCTCCGTACACCAGGCGCCGATCGCGGCGGCCGACCTGCTCGGCACCGGTGGTCCCGCGGCCGACTACCGGGCGGTGCCGTCGGTGACGTTCACCGATCCGGAGGTGGGCATGGTCGGGCTCACCGAATCCGCCGCGCTGGAGCGGGGGTTCCGAGTGCGCACCGGCATCGCGCAGCTCCCCGCCACGCCGCGCGGCTTCATCCACGGCCCCGGCAACGACGGTCTGGTCAAGGTGGTGGCCGACGCGGACCGGGACGTGCTGGTCGGGGCGACGGCGGTGGCCCCCGGCGGCGGTGAGGTGCTGGGGGCGCTGTCGGTGGCGGTGCACGCGGAGGTGCCGCTGGCGGTGCTGCGGCAGCAGATCTGGGCCTACCCGACGTTCCACCGGGCCATCTCGGCGGCGCTGGAGGACCTCGGCACCGGCTGAGCGGGAGGTTTGAGCGGGGCCCGCACCGGGGAGGCCGCCAGGTGGAACCGATGTTCGGAGGCCCCGTTGACCTACGTGATCACCGAACCGTGCGTGGACGTGCTGGACCGCTCCTGCGTGGACGAGTGCCCGGTGGACTGCATCTACGAAGGCGGCCGGATGCTCTACATCCATCCGGACGAGTGCATCGACTGCGGCGCCTGCGAACCCGTCTGCCCGGTGGAGGCGATCTACTACGAGGACGACGTGCCGGACGAGCAGGCCGCCTACACGCAGGCGAACGCGGAGTTCTTCACCGAGCTCGGTTCGCCGGGCGGCGCGGCCTCGGTCGGCAAGGTGGACCGGGACGTCCCGCCGATCTCCGACCTCCCGCCGATGGCCTGACCCGGGTGGCCGCCCGGGGACGTCAGGGGGCGAGTTCGCGGCGGAGGTCGCGCTTGAGGACCTTGCCGGTGCTGGTGCGCGGCAGCGGCCCGGTGCGCAGGTGCACCTTCTCGGGCACCTTGAACGCGGCGAGGCGTTCGCCGACGTGGGCGCGGAGCTCGTCCGCCCCGGCCTTCGCGCCGTCGTGCAGCCGGACCACGGCGGCGACCTGCTCGCCGAGCTCGCGGTGCGGCACGCCGACCACGGCGGCGTCGGCGACGTCGGGGTGCTCGAACAGCGCGGCCTCCACTTCGGCGCAGTAGACGTTCTCGCCGCCGCGGATGACGATGTCCTTGATCCGGTCCACCACGTGCACCCGCCCGTCGGTGCGGTGCCCGAGGTCGCCGGTGCGGAACCAGCCGTCGCTGAACGCGGCCGCGGTGGACTCCGGGTCGTTCCAGTAGCCGCGCACCACGTTGGGCCCGCGGAACCAGAGCTCACCGATCTCGCCGTCGGGCAGGTCCTGCTCGGTGCCGGGGTCGACGACGCGCAGCTGAGCGCCGGGGACGCAGCGGCCGACGCTGTCGGGGTGCTCGACGTACTCGGGCCCGGTGTTGTTCACCACCGCCGAGGTGGTCTCGGTGAGCCCGTAGCCGTTGCCGGGAGCGACGTCCGGGGCGAACGCGGTGTGCACCAGCCCCACCAGGTCCGGCGGGATCGGCGCTCCGCCCATGTTCACCACTTCCACGGTGGACAGGTCGCCGTCGGCGTGCCGGGCGAGGTCGCGCAGCACGGTGGGCACGCCGGCCAGCGTGGTGAGCCGTTCCTGCCGCACCAGGTCGATGGCCTCGTCGGCGTCCCAGCGGTACAGGGTGGCGATCTTCGCCCCGGCGAGGGTCGCCGAGCACATCCCGGACAGGCCGGCGATGTGGAAGATCGGGAAGGTGAGCAGCACCCCGATCCGCGCGTCGGGGCCGGGTTCCACACCGGCGGCGAGCTGCCCGGCACGGCGGCCGAGCGCCATGTTCCACAGGTTCGTGCAGTGGTTGCGGTGGCTGGCGACGGCGCCCTTGGGGCGTCCGGTGGTGCCGGAGGTGTACATGATGGTCGCGTCGTCGTCCGGTGCCACCACCACGTCCGGCAGCGAGTCCACCGGATCGAGGCCGGTGAGCAGGTCCGCCCAGCAGCGCACCCCTTCGGGCGGGCCGTCCCCGCGCACCTGCACGACGTCGAGGTCGCCGAAGTCGGGGGCGAGCTCGGCGACCCGTTCGGCGTCGGCGAACAGCACGCGCGCCCCGGAATCGGCCAGCGCGTAGCGCAGTTCCGGCGCGGTCCACCACGCGTTCAGCGGTACCGCGACGAGTCCGGCGGCCTGCACGGCCCAGAAGATCGGCGCCCACTCCGGGTAGTTGCGCATCGCGATCGCGACCCGGTCGCCCGGGTCGAGGCCGAAGTCGGCGCGCAGGCTCCGGGCCAGCCCGGCGGCGGTCCGCAGGTGTTCGGCGTAGCTCCAGCGCTGCTCGCCGAACACCAGGTAGTCGGCGTCGCCGTGGGCGGCGGTGCTGATCAGCACGTCGCGGAGGGTCTGCGGTCCGGTCGCGTAGACCCGCATCGGGATGCCGCGGACCTCGGCGTCGACCAGTTCGAACTCGCCGCCCGGTCCGGTCAGGCCTGCCAGCAACCGCTCCCGATCCGCCATGCCGCGACTCCTCCCCGGTCCACGCCGACCGGTCGATTCCACGATCGGATCCAGTCTGCGGTACCGGACGGTCTCGGGACCAGCCCCCGAACCGCCGCCGCGCCGGGCACCTCCGGACGAACGGGACGAGCACGGCCGGGGCTCCGGTGGCGCGGGTTCGCAGCGGTTCCCCCGCGAGGACGGCGATGTCGCCGCGCCTGGCCCTGCGGCAGAAATCGCGGCCGCACCGGGGGAACGGGCAGCGGGGGAACCGCTCACCCCGGTGCCGCGCGGCGGAAGCGGGCGGGACGGGCGGTGGGACCTCAGACCAGCTCCAGGATCGTCGCGTTGGCCTGGCCGCCTCCTTCGCACATGGTCTGCAACCCGTACCGCGTTCCGGTGTCCCGCAGGTGGTGGACCAGGGTGGTCATGATCCGCGCGCCGCTGGCGCCGAGGGGGTGGCCGAGGGCGATGGCGCCGCCGAGCGGGTTGAGGGTCTTCGGGTCGGCGCCGATCTCGGCGAGCCAGGCGAGCGGGACGGGCGCGAAGGCCTCGTTGACTTCGAAGGCGCCGATCCGGTCGAGCTCGATCCCGCTGCGCCGCAAGGCCTTGCGGGTGGCGGGGATGGGCGCGGTGAGCATGATGACCGGGTCGTCCCCGGCGAGCGAGGCGGTGTGCACGCGGGCGAGGGGGCGGAGTCCGAGCTGCGCGGCCTTCTCGCTGGTGGTCATGAGCAGCGCGGCGGAACCATCGCTGATCTGGGAGCTGTTGGCGGCGGTGATGACGCCGTCCTCGCGGAAGGCCGGCTTGAGCCCGGCGAGCTTGTCGGTGGTGCCGCCGCGGCGGATGCCCTCGTCGCGGTCGACGACGGTGCCGTCGGGTGCGGTGATGGGCAGGATCTGGCCGTCGAAGGCGCCGGAGTCCTGCGCGGCGGCGGCCTTCTCGTGCGAGGCGAGGCTGAACTCGTCGAGCCGGGTGCGGCTGAACCCCCAGCGTTCGGCGATCATCTCGGCGCCGATGCCCTGGTTCGGCGGGTCGCCCAGGTAGCGGTCGAGCAGTCGGGTCCCGAAGGGGTCGGCGCCCTGGGCGGCGCTGCCCATCGGGACGCGGCTCATGGATTCGACGCCGCCCGCGATGACGACGTCGTAGTGCCCGGCGATGAGCCCGGCGGCGGCGAAGTGCGCGGACTGCTGCGAGGAGCCGCACTGGCGGTCGACGGTGACGCCGGTGACGGTGTCGGGCCAGCCCGCGGCGAGCACGGCGTTGCGGGCGATGTCGAGGGTCTGCTCGCCGACCTGGCCGACGCAGCCCCAGATGACGTCGTCGACTTCGCCGGGGTCGAGGCCGGCCCGGCCGACGAGCCCTTCGAGGACCTGGGCGGACAGGTCGACGGGGTGCACTCCGGACAGCGCGCCACCGCGCTTGCCGACGGGGGTGCGGACGGCTTCCACGATCACCGCGTCACGCATGGTGTTCCTCCCACCGAGAAAAACGGTCAACTCTGACCGTCAACGAGATCGACCGGCTCCGCGTGACGGTCACGCGGACGCGTACCGGGATTTCAGGGCGCCCTTCACGAGCTTCCCGGTCGGCGTGCGGGGCAGTTCGGCGAGGAAGTCGACGCTGCTGGGCACCTTGTAGTGCGCGATCCGGGCGCGCACGTACTCCAGCAGCTCCCGCTCCAGTTCCGGGCCCGGTTCCGCACCGGCCGCGGGCTGCACCACGGCCTTCACCGACTCGCCCATCTCCGCGTCGGGCACGCCGATCACCGCCACGTCGGCGATGCGCGGGTGCAGCGCCAGCAGGTCCTCGACCTCCTGCGGGTAGATGTTTACCCCACCCGAGATGATCATGAACGCCTTGCGGTCGGTGAGGAACAGGAAGCCCTCGTCGTCCAGGTAACCGACGTCGCCGACCGTCGCCCAGGCCGGGTGCTCCGGATGCCGCGCGGACCGGGTCTTCGCCGCGTCGCCCCAGTACTCGAAGGACTGCTCCTCGCGGGCGAAGTACACGGTGCCGACCTCGCCGGGCGGCAGCTCGCGGCCGTCGTCCGCGCAGATCCGCAGCTCACCGAGCACCGCGCGCCCCACCGAACCGGGTTTCCGCTGCCACTGCGCGGAATCGATGAACGTCATGCCGATGCCCTCGGTCGAGGAGTAGTACTCCAGCAGGATCGGCCCCCACCACTCGATCATCGCCTGCTTCACCTCGGCCGGGCACGGCGCGGCCGCGTGCACCGCGACGCGGTGGCTGGAGAGGTCGTAGCGGTTGCGCACCTGCGCGGGCAGCTTCAGCATCCGCACGAACATCGTCGGCACCCACTGGCTGTGCGTGACGTGGTGGCGTTCGATCGAGCGCAGCGCCAGTTCCGGGTCGAACTTCTCCATCAGCACCACGGTCCCGCCAAGCGCGTGCGTGGACGCGCAGTAGCGCAGCGGCGCCGCGTGGTAGATCGGCGCGGGCGAGAGGTACCGCGAACCGGGACCGATCCCGTACAGCCGCGCGACGACCGGGGTGAGCACGTCGCCTTCCTCGTGCACCTGCCGGTCGGGCAGTTCCGGGCGGATCCCCTTGGGGCGCCCGGTGGTTCCGGACGAGTACAGCATGTCCGCGCCGCGCGGCTGGTCCGCCGGCGGCCGCGGCGAGCAGCGGGCCAGCGCGGCCTCGTAGTCGGCGAACCTGGCGACCTCGCCGCCGAAGGCGAGTCGCACCCGCAACCCCGGCACCAGCGCGGCCACCTCGGCGGCGGCCGCGGCCAGGGCGGCGGACACCACGAGCGCGCCCGCGCCGGAATCCTCGACGACGTAGGCGATCTCGGCCGGGGTGAGGTGGCTGTTGACGGCGGTGACGTAGAGCCCGGAGCGCACCGCGGCCCAGTACACCTCGAACGCGGGCGGGGTGTTGTCGGTCAGCAGCGCCACCACGTCGCCGCGGCGCAGCCCGACCTCGCGCAGCGCGTGCGCCAGCCGGATCGACCGCTCCTCCAGCTCCCCGTAGGTCAACCGCTCGCCCGATCCCGCCATGATCACGGCGGGCCGGTCCGGGTCGGTCGCGGCGTGGGCACCTGGGTACATGGCGGTTCCTCCTCGAACCTCGGCCACGCCGCGGGCCTCCGCGGCCCGGCGAAGCGGCGGAGGCCACGGCGGAACCCGGTGCGGGCACCGGGCCCGGCCCGAGCCTGGCACCGCCGCACCACGACGGTCAATGCCGACTGCTTCCCTGCCGGGAGGTTTTCCGGGACGGGTACGCTGACCGGGTGGTTCGGTCCGGCACGGCTAAGACGACGGCTCCCGGCGCACCGCGCACCCGCGAGGAGCGCACCGCCGACAGCAGAGCGCTGATCCTCGACGCCGCCGTGGACTGCCTCATCGAGCACGGCTACGCGGGCGCCTCCACCTTGGTGATCCAGGCGAAGGCCGGGGTGTCGCGCGGGCGGCTGCTGCACCACTTCCCGTCCCGGGACGGACTGCTGGTGGCGGCCGCGCAGCACCTGGCGAACACGCGGCTCGCGCAGACCAGCGTGCACGCCGAGCACAAGCTCGCCGACGAACCGGACGGCCGCGCGCGGGTGGACCGGTGCATCGAACTGCTGTGGGCGACGTTCCAGGAACCGCACTTCTGGGCGGCGATCGAGCTGTGGACGGCCGCGCGCACCAACCCGGCGCTGGCCGCGGCGCTGCTGCCGGAGGAGCGCGGGCTGCGCGCCGCGATCCGGGAGGCCACCGACGGGATCTGGGGCCCCGCGGTGCGCGCGCACCCGCGGTACGAGCTGCTGCGGGAGTTGCTGTTCACCAGCATGCGCGGCGCGGCGATGCCCTACGCCTTCGAGGACCGCTCCCCCGCCACCGACCCGCACCTGGCGCTGTGGAAGGACCTGGCCCACCGGTTGCTGGACGACGAGGACTGACCGAGGCCGGGCGCGATCACCGCTCGGAGCGGTCCGAGCCGGTCGCGGGACGGGGGGCATCGCCGGGGTTCTCGTGCTCGCGCACCACCCAGGCGGCCACTTCGGTCAGCTTGATGTTGGCCTCCTTCGACGCCCGCACCAGCAGGTCGAACGCCCGCTGACCGGAGATGCCGTACTGGGCCATCAGCAGCCCCTTCGCCTGGCCGATCCCGTCCCGCGACGCCACCGCTTCGCCGAGCTGGCGCTGTTCTCGCGCACCGGAGAGCGCCAACGCGGCGTGCGCCGCGAAGATCTCACCGATCAGGCGGCTCTCCTCGCCGAAGCGGACGTCGTGGCCGCCGTAGAGGTTCAACGCTCCCAGGGTGTCCTGCTGCACGAACAACCGGAACGAGATCAGGCTGCTCGCCCCGAGCCGGTGCGCCCGTTCCGCGAAGCGCGGCCAGCGGGTCTCCGTCGCGAAATCGTCCACCAGCACGGTCTCGTGCTCCCAGATGGCGTCCAGGCACGGCCCTTCGCCCAGCTCCTGCTGCGCCTCGTCGCACAGCCGCACCAGTTCTTCCGTCGGCACCCGCGCCCGCACCTTCCGCCGGTGCACCTGCGTGATCCCGCCGGAGACGACCCCGGGCACCGTCCCGACGGCGGACCGCACGATGCCGGCCAGGGTCTCCTCCTCGCTCGATTCCGCTTCCAGGTTCCTGGCGAGCGTGCTCATGGTGCGCGCGAGTCCGTGGCGCGGGTTCTGATCATCGGTCACGGCGACTCCTCCGGCTCGTAGCTCGCCGTGCGGCGCCAGGTGGTCCCGCACGACTCGGCCGGGCCGTACGTCCGGGTGGCGCGACCCGACCTTCGACGCTGCGTGCTGAGACCCTCTCATCCGAGGGCCCGCAGCACACCCGCCGCAATCCCGCGGCGGGCAGGCCGGATCACGCACCACCGGACGCTCAGCGCGGGGCCATGCGGATGGCGCCGTCGAGGCGGATGACCTCGCCGTTGAGCATCGGGTTGGCGACGATGTGCTCGGCGAGCGCGCCGAACTCGTCGGGTTCGCCGAGCCGCGAGGGGTGCGGGACCTGGTCGCCCAGCGACGCCTTGACCTCCTCGGAGGCACCGGCCAGCAGCGGGGTGTTGAACAGGCCGGGCGCGATGGTGACCACCCGGATGCGGTGCTCGGCAAGGTCGCGGGCGATCGGCAGCGTCATGCCGACGACGCCGCCCTTGGACGCGGAGTAGGCGGCCTGCCCGACCTGGCCGTCGAACGCGGCGGCGGAGGCGGTGTTGATGATGACGCCGCGCTCCTCCCCCACCGGCTCGTGGGTGATCATCCGTTCGGCGCCGAGGCGCAGCACGTTGAAGGTGCCGATCAGGTTGATGTTGATGATCTTCGTGAAGGCCGCGAGCGGAAACGCGCCGTGCTTGCGGCTGACCACCCGCAGCGCGTTGCCGAGCCCCGCGCAGTTCACGACCACCCGCAGCGGCCCGAGCTCCCGGGCGGCGTCGAGCGCCGCGGCGACCTGGTCCTCGTCGGTCACGTCGGCCGCGGCGAACCGGGCCCGCTCGCCGAGGTCGGCGGCGACCTGCTCGCCCGCCGAGGTGGGCAGGTCCAGCAGCACGACGCTGCCACCGGCCGCGACCAGCCGCTTCGCGGTGGCCAACCCGAGCCCGGACGCCCCTCCGGTGATGACTGCGACGCCGCCGGTGATGTCCATGCGCTCCTCCTCGTCCCAGCGGGACCACCCGGGCCCCGACCAGTCAGCAATGACCGTTTTCTACGGCACCCGGCGCACCGACCGCAAGAATCCGCCACCGAACCGGGGTGGGCGGACCATTGAACCGACCAGATCGGACGAGCGGCCCGTTCACCCCGCCTGCCAGGCCCGAGTGAACGGGCCCGGGGGCCAAAAAAATTGGGAGGACCGGACCTGGACACCCGGGCCGGGGGGGCACCATTAGGGGCCCCGGGGGGGTTTGGTCCCCCGCACCCCCCCCCCCCCCCCCCCCCCCCCCCCCCCGCCCCCCCCGGCCCCGCCTCTCTTCTCCCTCCAGCCAAAAATCTTTACTCCGCGCCCCCCCCCCCCCCCCCTCCGCTGCCGGGGCGACACATTTCGGGGCCGCGGCTCGTTGTCCTCCACGTCACCCGGACCCGTCGTCAACGCCGAGGAATCGCCGATGCACACCCCACGCCCCACCGGTACCGGCATGACCAGCAGCGACCAGATCGCGCGGCACGCCCGCAAGATCCCCGACGCGGTGGCGCTGCGCTTCGGCGACGCGGGCCGCACGTACCGCGAGCTCGACGAGCGGCTGAGCAGGCTGGCGAACGCGCTGCTGGCGCGCGGGGTGTCGGCGGGCGACCGGGTCGCGGTGCTGGGCTTGAACGGCATCGAGGTGGTGGAGGCCTACCACGCGTGCGGCAGGCTCGGCGCGATCTGCGTGCCGATCAACTTCCGGCTGGTGGCCGACGAGGTGGCGTACGCGCTGACCGACAGCGGCGCGGTCGCGGTGGTGGTGGACGCGGCGCTGGCCCCGGTGCTGGCCAAGGCGCGCGCGCAGGCACCGGAGGTGCGCACCGTCCTGGTGATCGGCGGGGCGGACACCGGCGCGGAGGGCTACGAGGAGGCGCTGGCGGCGGCCGATCCGGTCTCGCCCGGTGTCGACGTGGCCGAAGAGTCGCCCGCGTTCATCATGTACACCTCGGGCACGACGGGCCGCCCGAAGGGCGCGGTGCTGACGCACCACAACCTGCTGCTGCACTCGTTCAGCATGATGGCGCACCTGGGCACGCCCGCCGGGGAGCGGGTGGGGATCTCGGGTGCGCCGCTGTTCCACATCGCCGGGGTGTCCACGATGTTGCCGAACGTGCTGCTGGGGGGCTGCACGGTGGTGTCGCGCTCGGGCCGGTTCGATCCGGCGGAGGTGGTGGACGTGCTGGAGCGGGAGCGCGTCACGGACTGCTTCTTCGTTCCGGCGCAGTGGCAGGCGATCTGCTCGGTGCCGGGCGTGGCCGAGCGGGATTGGTCGGCGCTGCACCGGTTGTCGTGGGGTGCGGCGCCCGCGTCGACCCCGCTGCTGCGCCGCCTGATCGAGGTGTTCCCGGACGCGGAGGTGGTGACCTCGTTCGGCCAGACCGAGTGCAGCCCGGTGACGACGCTGCTGCGCGGGGAGGACGCGCTGCGCAAGATCGGTTCGGTGGGCACGCCGATGCTCAACGTCGAGGTCCGCGTGGTGGACGAGGAGATGAACGACGTGCCGCGCGGCGAGGTCGGCGAGATCGTGTACCGCGGCCCGACGGTGATGCAGGGCTACTGGGGCAAACCGGCGGAGACCGCGGACGCGTTCGCGGGCGGCTGGTTCCACTCCGGCGACCTGGTGCGGGAGGACGAGGACGGCTACTACTTCGTCGTCGACCGCAAGAAGGACATGATCATCTCGGGTGGGGAGAACATCTACTGCGCCGAGGTGGAGGACGTGCTGGCCGGGCACCCGAAGGTCGGCGAGGTGGCGCTGATCGGCGTGCCGGACGAGAAGTGGGGCGAGACCCCGCTGGCGGTGCTGGTCGCGCGCGCCCCGGCGGATCCGCCGACGGCCGCGGACGTGGAGGCCTACTGCCGCGAGCACCTGGCCGGCTACAAGCGCCCCCGCCACATCTCGGTGATCGCGGAGCTGCCGCGCAACCCGAGCGGCAAGATCCTCAAGACGAGGCTGCGCACCGCCCGCGCGGACGGCGAGCTCCCCGACACCTGATCCGGGCGGACGGCCCGCACGCGGACCGGGCGGGCCGTCCCCCTGCGGGAGCTACTTCTCGGACCACCGCGGCGGCGGGTTGTCGCCGAAGATGCGCTCGGCCTGCTCGGCGGTGGGGATCACGAAGATCCCGCTGGCTTCCACGAGGACCCGGTCCGGTTCGTCCTCGGTGGTGATGGTGGCTTTCGGCCCGGTGCGCCGATCGGTGATCGAGTCCTCCGGCACCCAGGCGGTGAGCCGCAGCGGGGTTTCCAGCGGCACGGGTCTGCGGTAGCGCAGCGACAGCGACACGGTCATGCCGGGGCGGCCCTGGGCGGCGTGCGCGTGCCCGAGGATCTGGTCGACGAGCATGGCGCTGATCCCGCCGTGGGTGTAGCTGTGCGGGCCTTCGTAGGCGAGCCCGAGCGTGCAGGTGCCGGTGGCGACGCCGTCGGCGACCCGCACCCGCATCGGTGGTGCGATCGGGTTTCCGGGCCCGCTGGCGGGGTTGTACATCCGCCTGCCGGGTTTGGCCTCGTCGAGCGTCGGCGGCACGTGCCTAGTGCGGCTCGCTTCGGTGAGCGGGCCGACGAGGTCGCGGGCCTGGTCGGCGGTCTTGCGCAGCGTGGCGGCGTCCACCTCGGTGCCGGCGGCGGCCTGGACGAGTTCGCGCAGCGCGTCACCGAGTTCGCGCGCGGCGCGGGCCCGGTCCTGGGCGTGGTCCTCGCCGGAGCCGTCGGGCTCGCGTTCGGCGTCGGACTGGCGGTATTCGCTGATGACGGGTGTCTCCTGGTCGTTCCGGTGGTGCGCCGCGGTCACTCGCCGCGCCACGCGGGGGCGCGCTTCTCGGCGAACGCACGGGCGCCTTCCTGCGCGTCGGCGGAGCCGAACACGGGCCCGGCGATCTCGGCCTGCTCGGCGAACGCCTCGGCGTCGGTCCAGCGCAGCGCGCCGGAGACGATCCGCTTGGTGGCGCGCACGGCGAGCGGCCCGTTGGCGGCGACGCGCGCGGCGAGCTCCTTGGCACCGTCGAGGGCACCGCCGGGTTCGGTGAGGCTGTTGACGAGGCCGTGGGCGTGCGCCTTCTCGGCGGTGAGCGGGTCGCCGGTGAGCGCGATCTCCATGGCCAGCTGGTACGGCAGCGCCTTCGGCAGCCGCAGCAGTCCGCCCGCGGCGGCGACGAGCCCGCGCTTGACCTCGGGCAGCCCGAACTTCGCTTCGCGGGAGGCGACGACGAGGTCGGCGGACAGCGCGAGTTCGCAGCCTCCGGCCAGCGCCCAGCCTTCGACGGCGGCGATGAGCGGCTTGGACGGCGGCCGTTCGGTGAGCCCGCCGAACCCGCGGCCGGGCACGTGCGGCCGTTCGCCGCGGGTGAAGGCCTTGAGGTCCATGCCCGCGCAGAACGTGCCGCCGGCGCCGGTGATGATGCCGAGGACGAGGTCGCTGCGGGATTCGAGTTCGTCGACGGCGGCGGCGATGCCTTCGGCGACGGACGCGTCGACGGCGTTGCGGGCTTCGGGCCGGTCGATGGTGATCACGGCGATGCCGTCGCCGAATTCGGTGCGGACGCTCTCGCTCACGTGCTGCTCTCCTCCTGCTCCGCGCCGCCTGGCGGTGGCGTTCTCCCTGGCAGTGTTACTCGCTCGCGAAAAAACGGTCAAGGCAGACCGCTGCGGGTCACTGTGCGGTCGGCCACCTCGGGATGCTCCCACGCGCGCCGGGATCGTCGGTGGTGGCGGGCATGCTGTGTCGCGGACGAGAGGGGGTGCGCGGTGCGGCAACGGCAGGTCGCCCTGCTCCGCGGGGTGAACGTGGGCGGGCACAACAGGATTCCGATGGCGCGGTGGCGGGAGGTGCTGTCCGGGCGGGGTTTCGGCGAGGTGGGGACGTTGCTGCAGAGCGGCAACGCGGTGTTCACCGCGTCCTGCCCGGCGGCCGAGTCGGAGCGGCTGGTGGCGGCGGACCTCGCCGCGGAGTTCGGGTTCGAGGTGCCGGTGCTGGTGCGCACCCGCGACGAGCTGGCGGCGGTGGTGGCGGCCGATCCGCTGGGCGAGGTGGCGAGCGTCCCGGCGCAGTACCTGGTGACGTTCCTGTCCGCGCGCCCCGATCCGGCGGCGCTGGCGGAGCTGGACGTGGCGGGCTGCGCGCCGGACATGGTGCGGTTCGGCGAGCGCGAGGTCTACGTGTGGTGCCCGGAGGGCGTGCGGAACTCGCGGGTGCCGCAGTCGTGGTGGGAGCGCCGCCTCGGCCTGCGCGCGACCTCCCGCAACTGGTCGACGGTGACCCGCCTGCTGGCGCTGGCCGATTCCGGCCGGTGAGCTCGTCTCGGGGTTCGGGCCGGGACGTTGTCCCCTACCGATGTGCCGCGGCGACGTCTGACGCTGGGTCGTGGGAGCCACGTGGTGGCGCCGCGCGGCCGGGCTGCGGCGCAACCGAGCGAGGAGGGCGCAATGGGGCGAGCGGTGGGCATCGACCTGGGCACGACGAACTCCGTGGTGGCGGTGTTGGAGGGCGGCGAGGCGACCGTCATCGCGAACTCGGAGGGCGCGCGCACCACACCGTCGGTGGTGGCGTTCGCCCACAGCGGTGAGCTGCTGACCGGCCAGCCTGCGAAGAACCAGGCGGTCACGAACGTCGATCGCACGATCCGGTCGGTGAAGCGGCACATGGGCACCGACTGGAAGACCACGATCGACGAGAAGGACTACACGGCGCAGGAGATCAGCGCCCGCGTGCTGATGAAGTTGAAGCGCGACGCCGAGACCTATCTGGGCGAGGACGTGACCGATGCGGTGATCACGGTCCCGGCGTACTTCGACGACGCGCAGCGGCAGACGACGAAGGAGGCCGGCCAGATCGCGGGCCTCAACGTGCTGCGCATCATCAACGAGCCGACGGCGGCCGCCCTCGCCTACGGGCTGGAGAAGGGCGAGAAGGAGCAGACGATCCTGGTGTTCGACCTCGGTGGCGGCACGTTCGACGTGTCGCTGCTGGACGTCGGCGAGGGCCTGGTCGAGGTGAACGCGACCTCGGGCGACACCGACCTGGGCGGCGATGACTGGGACCAGCGGATCGTGGACTGGCTGGTGGAGAAGTTCAAGGCGTCCTCGGGCATCGACCTGACGAAGGACAAGATGGCCTTGCAACGCATCAAGGAAGCCGCGGAGAAGGCCAAGATCGAGCTGTCGAGCTCGTCGACGACGAACATCAACCTGCCCTACATCACGGTGGATTCCGAGAAGAACCCGATGTTCCTGGACGAGACGCTGTCCCGCGCGGAGTTCCAGCGCATCACCTCGGACCTGCTGGAGCGCACCCGCAAGCCGTTCGAGAACGCGGTGCGGGACGCGGGGATCTCGGTGCAGGACGTGGACCACGTGGTGCTGGTGGGCGGTTCCACGCGGATGCCCGCGGTCACCGAGCTGGTCAAGGAGCTGACCGGCGGCAAGGAACCGCACAAGGGCGTGAACCCGGACGAGGTGGTCGCCGTCGGCGCCGCCCTGCAGGCCGGGGTGCTGCGCGGCGAGGTGAAGGACGTCCTGCTGCTGGACGTGACACCGCTCTCCTTGGGCATCGAGACCAAGGGCGGCATCATGACGAAGCTGATCGAGCGGAACACCACGATCCCGACGAAGCGTTCGGAGACGTTCACGACGGCGGACGACAACCAGCCTTCGGTGCAGATCCAGGTGTTCCAGGACGAGCGGGAGATCGCGGCGCACAACAAGAAGCTGGGCAGCTTCGACCTGACGGGCCTGCCGCCCGCCCCGCGCGGGGTGCCGCAGATCGAGGTGTCGTTCGACATCGACGCGAACGGCATCGTGCACGTCAACGCGAAGGACCTCGGCACCGGCAAGGAGCAGTCCATCCAGATCTCGGGTGGTTCGGCGCTGCCGAAGGAGGACATCGACCGGATGGTCTCGGACGCCGAGGCGCACGCCGACGAGGACCGCAACCGCCGCGAGGAGGCGGAGACCCGCAACCAGGCCGAAACCCTCGTCTACCAGACGGAGAAGGTCCTCACCGACAACGACGACAAGCTGCCCGCGGAGCTGAAGGAGCGGGTGCGGTCGTCGATCGGCGCGGCGAACGAGGCGTTGCGCGGGCAGGACGTATCGGCGATCCGGACGGCGGTGGACAAGCTGGCGTCCGAGTCGCAGGAGCTGGGCCAGGCGATCTACGGCAACGCCGGAGGCGGTGCGGGCCCATCGGCGGGCGCGGCAGGCGCAGGTGGCGCAGACGTGGGCGGTTCCGGGTCCGGTGGCTCGGGGTCGGGCGGTTCGGGGGCCGCCCCCCCGCCCCC